>JACQDU010000367.1 GCA_016200955.1 bacterium | reverse complement strand
TGCCCCTCGCGAGCGGCCTCCCGCCTGAGCGCCGCGCGCTCATGCTCGAGGAAGCCCGCGTCCGGCACGTCCTCACGCGAGAGGACGTCGTGGAAGCTCGGGCTGCGCCTCTCGCTCCGCCGTCTCCCGCGCCCGTCGAGCTCTCTCCCGAGAGCCCGGCTTACCTGATCTACACCTCGGGCACCACCGGAGTGCCGAAGGGCGTCCTCGTCCCGCATCGCGGGCTCCACCCGCTCCTCGCGGCGCAGGTCGACGCGTTCCGCCTGAGCTCCGGGAGTCGCGCGCTCTTCTTCCTCTCGACCGCGTTCGACGCATCGATCTCGGACATCGGGACCGCGCTCCTCGCGGGAGCGACGCTCGTGATCGAGCCGGCCGACGCGCTCCGCTCGACGGGGATCGTCGAGACGATCGCGCGCCGGGAGATCACGCACGCGGACTTGCCGCCCGCGCTCCTCCGCGTGATCGATCCCGAGCACCTCCCGCGGACGCTCGAGACCGTCGTGGTCGGCGGCGAAGCTTCCCCGCCCGAGACCCTCCGCCGCTTCGCGCGGCACGTGCGCGTCGTGAGCGTCTACGGCCCCACGGAGGCGACGATCTGCTCGAGCCTCTGCGCCGTCGACGAGGAGAGCTGGTCGCGACCGCTCCTCGGGCGGCCTCTCCCGGGCGTCGTCTTCCGGGTCCTGACGGGGTCCTCGAGCTCGAGGACGGCGAGATCGAGTTCCTCGGGCGCCTCGACCGGCAGCTCAAGCTGCGCGGCGTTCGCATCGAGCCCGCCGAGGTCGAGGCCGCTCTCCTGCGCGACGCGGCGGTCGCGGAAGCCGCCGTTCTCGCGCGCGAGCAGCGCCCGGGCCGGCCGGAGCTCGTCGCCTTCGCCGTCGCGAGAGGAGGAGAGCTCGATGCCCGCGCGATCCGGGCGCGTCTCTCGGCTCTGCTGCCCGCTCCCATGATCCCGAAGAGGATCGTCGCGCTCGCGAGCATGCCGCGGACGCTCTCGGGGAAGGTCGACCTCGCCGCGCTCGAGCGCGCTCCGCTGGAGACGGGCCGGGCTGCTTCGTCTCCCGGCGAGACCCGGCGCGGCGTCGCGGCCGCGCTCGCGGCGCTCTGGCGTGGAGTCCTGGGAGCCGCGGAGATCCGCGACGACGACACGTTCGCCGACCTCGGGGGAGATTCGTTCGACCTCCTCGAGCTCGTCGTGGCCGCGGAGGCGCGCGGTCTCCCTCTCTCCGCGGACCTCGCGGCGCGAGCTCCGACGTTCGGAGCGCTCGCGTGCGAGCTCGAGGCCGGCGCGGGAGAGAACGCGTGCGCTCTCCCGGCGGACGAGCTCCGGAGGGACGCGGCCGTGCCGTGGGAGCTCTCGCGGGGGCGAGAGCGCGCCGGCTCCCGTGAGTCCGACGCCACGGGCGAGATCCTCGTCACGGGAGCGACCGGCTTCCTCGGCTCGAGGCTCGTCCACGAGCTCTCATCGAGGACCGACGCTCCGATCGTCTGCCTCGTCCGGTCTCGCACGGAGCGAGAAGGACGAGCGAGGCTGGCGTCCGCGCTCGCCCGCCACGGCCTCGAGACGCCGCGAGCCGCGCGCGTCGTCCCGGGCGACCTCGAGCGCGAGCGGTTCGGGCTCGATGCGAGCGCGTGGCGAGACCTCGCTCGCGCGACGGCGATCGTGCTCCACTCGGGCGCTCGCGTGAACATGGTCCTTCCGTACCGAGCGCTCCGCGGACCGAACCTGGGCGGCACGGTCGAGTGCGCGAGGCTCCTCCGCGAGGGCCGCACGAAGCGCCTTCACCACGTCTCGACGTTGAGCGTGCTCGTCTCGACGGACCGCGCGCGCGGGGTCCTCCCCGAAGAGGACGACCTCTCGGAGACGCGGACGGTGTTCGGCGGCTACGCCCAGAGCAAGTGGGCGGCGGAGCATCTCGTGCGCTCGCTCGACGAGCCGGCATCGATCCATCGGCTCGGCCTCGTCACGGGAGACACTCGCACCGGCGTCGCGCACGGGAGCGATCAGCTCTCGCTCTTCGTTCGCGGGCTCGCTCGCATCGGGCGAGCGCCGGCCGAGACCAGCGGACTCGGGTTCGACGTCACGCCGGTCGATTACGCCGCGGCGGCGCTCGCGTGCATCGCGCTGCGCGCCGGCCCCCGCGAGCGCACCGAGACGTTCCACATCGCGAACCGGAAGAGCGCGACGGCCGACGACCTGATCGCCGCGATCCGGGACGAGGGCGCGTCGATCGAGCGCGTCTCGCGCTCCGAGTGGGCGGAGAGCGCCGAGCGCGCCCACGAGACGGCCGAGGGCTCGCTCGCCTACCTCGCCCTCTCTCGCACGCTCGAGCGGCCTCGTGTCCTGGCGCGACACCGGAGCGTCGATCTGTTCCTCGCGACGGGAGTCGAATTCGACACGAGCGCGACGGAGCGCGCGCTCGAAGGATCGGGGCTCTCGTGCCCGGCTCCCTCGCGCGCGCTGCTCCGGCTCTACGTGAGGCGAGCGCTCCAAGGCCGGAGCGCGCCATGAAGCGCGAGCCCGGATCGCGGACGAGAGGCATGGTCCTCGGGAAGTTCCTCCCGCCTCACGCGGGGCACGTCTTCCTCGTGGAGTTCGCGCGGCGCTGGGTCGACGAGCTCACGGTCGTCGTCGGGACGCTCTCCCGGGAGCCGATCCCGGGAGAGCTCCGCTTCCGGTGGATGCGCGAGCTCTTCCCGTGGTCCCGCGTCGTCCACCTGACCGACGAGAACCCGCAGGACCCGAGCGAGCACCCCGAGTTCTGGGAGATCTGGCGCGCGAGCCTCGCTCGCCTGCTCCCGTCGCTCCCCGATTTCGTCTTCGCCTCGGAGGCTTACGGAGAGAAGCTCGCGGAAGTGCTCGGCGCCACGTTCGTGCCCGTGGACCTCGCCCGCGCCGCGGTCCCGGTGAGCGGCACGGCGATCCGCGACGACCCGCTCGGGCACTGGCGCTTCTTGCCGCGCTGCGTGCGCCCTCACTACGCGAAGCGCGTGTGCGTGTTCGGCCCGGAGTCGACGGGAAAGAGCACGCTCGCCCGCAAGCTCGCGGAGCATTACGGGACGCTCTTCGTGCCCGAGTACGCGCGCGCTCACCTCGAGCAGAGGGGCGGTCGGATCGTCGCCGCTGACGTCGAGAGCATCGCGCGAGGGCAGATCGCCTCCGAGGAAGCTCTCGTGCCCGGATCGTCGGGGCTCGTCTTCTGCGACACGGACGTGCTCATGACGTGCATCTGGAGCGAGGTGCTGTTCGGCGCGTGCCCCGCCTGGATCCGCGAGGAGGCGAGGCGCCGGCGCTACGACCTGACTCTCTTGCTCGACGTGGACGTGCCCTGGGTGGGAGACCCGGTGCGCTACCTCCCGCGCGAGCGCGCGGCTTTCTTCGAACGCTGCGAGCGCGAGCTTCGCGATCACGACCGGCGCTTCGTCCGCGTGCTCGGTTCCTGGGAGGAACGCTTCCGGATCGCGCGCGAGGCGATCGACGCTCTCCGCGAGGAGAGGCCCGAGTGAGCGAGCACGAGCCCTGGTGGGTCTCTCTCTACGACGAGCTCGTCCTGGAGATGCTCATCGCGCATCGCGATCCGGCCGAGATCGAGCAGACGGTCGCTTTCCTGGAAGAAAGGCTCGCGATCCGCGCGGGCGATCTCGTCTTCGACCAGTGCTCGGGGATCGGGACGCTCGGAATCGCTCTCGCCGAGCGCGGAGCGCGGGTCGTGGGAGTGGACCAGGCCCGGGCCTACGTCGAGCGCGCGCGCCGCGAAGCCGAGGCTCGCTCGCTCGACTGTGCTTTCTTCCAGGGAGACGCCTTCGAGGCGGTCCCCGCGCGAGGTTGCGGCGCGGCCTTCAACTGGGCGACGAGCTTCGGCTACGCGCCCGACGACCGCGCGAACGCGCGCATGCTCGAGCGAGCGCTCGAGGCGCTCGCGCCCGGTGGACGGTTCGCGCTCGACACCATGAACGTCGCGGGCGTGCTCCGGGACTTCCAGGAACACGTCGTGACGAAGCGCGAGACGACGGAAGGAGAGCTCGTCCTCTCGCGCGAGAGCAAGATCGACCTCGCCCGGGGCGTGATCGACAAGCGCTGGACGTTCTTTCTCCCCGGAGGAGAGCGCGTCGAGCGCTCGAGCTCCGTGCGCCTCTACTTGCCGCACTCTCTGCGAGAGATGCTCGAGCGCGCGGGCTTCGAGGACGTCTCCTTGCACGGAAGCGTGCGAGGCGAGGCGCTCGAGCTCGACAGCCCGCGCTGCATCGCCGTCGCGAGGAGGCCGGCGTGACCTCGATCGAGCACGCTCTTCGCGATGACAACGAGGCGACGCGCCGCGCGCTCTACGAGGGAGCGATCCTGAGGCTCCCGCCCACGCCGGCATCGAGCGAGGCCGTCTCCGCCGCGCTCTCTCTCCTGGAAGACGAGCTCGGTCCGGAGCCGAGGGCGGTCCAGGCCGCTCTCTCGAACGACGAGTTCTTCCGTAAGATCGGCCGGATCCGGAAGCGCCTTCACCTCGAGGACCGCTTCCACGACCTCGTCCTGCGCGTCGTCGCCGCCCTCGGCTTCGAGCCCGGAGAGGTCGCGTTCGATCCGCTCCGCCTCCGCGTCGTCGCTCACAGGGGGCACGAGAACCCGCTCGCGGCGCCGGTCTATTACCCGCACCGCGACACGTGGTACGCGCACCCGCAGTCGCTCATCGCATGGTGGATCCCGCTCCACGACTTGCCGGAGGAGGAGACGTTCGTCTTCTTCCCCGATTGCTTCCAGAGAGCCGTGCCGAACGACTCCCATGTCTTCGACTACGACGCGTGGGTGCGAGAGGGCTTCGGGCTGAAGATCGGCTGGCAGGACCTTGAGGCGGGGAAGAAAGCGCGCTATCCCGGCGCCACAGGTCCCCTCGATCCCGGTCGAGCGGTCGGTTTCTCGTGCCGCGCGGGCGAGAACCTCCTGTTCTCGGGAGCGCACTTCCACGAGACGCGCCGCCACGCCGCCGGGCGCACGCGGTTCAGCCTCGACTTCCGCCTGGTCCACCTCGAGGACGAGCGGTCGGGGAGAGGCGCGCCGAACGTCGACAACCGCTCGCGGGGCTCGGCGCTCGCGGACTACGTGCGGTCCGCGCGGCGCTCGTGCTAGAAGACGGAGGGGAGCTCATGCCGAGGATCCGGAAGACTCTCATCGCCCTGGAGCGAGAATGCCTCGCGCGCGTGCTCGCGGAGGCGGCGAGCGCGGGCGCGGCGCCGCCACGCCGCCGCCGTCTCGGCGGTCTCCGCAAGGTGAGCGAGATCGTCGAGCGCATCTGGCTGAGCGGCTCCTGCTTCGGCGAGACCGTGCAATGGACGCTCAAGCCGAGGAGAGACCGGTGAGCGGCGCTCCCTCGCGCGCGATCGTGCCGGCGTGGGACCACACCCCTCGCGCCCCGGGCGCGGGCCCTCGCCATGTGCTCCGGCGAGAGTACTTCGGTGCCCTCGTCTACGACCGCGAGACGTGCGAGTACGTGCCGTACGACCGCGAAGCCGCGTCCTTCCTGCTCTCGAGGCGAGAGGCTCCCGTCGCTCCGGCGTCGCCGGCGGGGGCCGGGTTCCTCGCGGCGCTCGAGCGCGAGGGAGTCATCTCGGGGAGCGGGCGTCTCGCGGCGCGCGTCGTCGCCGACAGGTCCGCGGACGATCGGCTCTCGGCGCCGCTCACCGTCTACCTGGGAGCGGCCCAGGGCTGCAACCTCGCGTGCGGGCATTGCTCGACCGCCTCCGGCCCCGGGCCGCTCGGAGCGCTCGAGCCGGAAGTCATGCGCCGGCTCTTCTCCGAGCTCCACGACCTGGGCTGCATGCAGGTCCACGTGAGCGGAGGCGAGCCGCTCCTCCATCCGGAGCTGCTTCCGGCGCTCGACCCGGCGTTCGAGCTCGGGCTCAACGTCCTCCTCACGACGAACGGGACTCTCGTGACGGAGGAGCTCGCGGACGAGCTGGCGAAGCGGCCGTTCCGGTGCGTCTCCGTGAGCCTCGACGGGGCCTCGGCGCGAGCGAACGACCTCGTGCGCGGCGCGGGCTCGTTCGCGCGCGCGCTCGAGGGCCTCGAGCGCCTTGCGCGAAGGCGTCCCACGGGAGTCACGGCGACGTTCACGCCCGCTCTCGTGGGGAAGCTGGAAGACCTCGTGAGGCTCTGCGAGCGCGCGGGCGCGGCGTCGCTCTCCTTGCGGCCGGCCTTGCCCGCCGGGCGTGCGCTCTCGCGGCTCGATCTCCTCCCGAGCCAGGGCGACTTCGAGGCGGCGGCGCGAGAGCTCGACCGGCTCCAGGAGAGCTCGAGCATCCCTCTCTTTCACCCGCCCGAGGTCCCTCACCAGGAGACGAAGGCGTTCGTGCTCGAGAGGTTCGGGTGCGTCGCGGGGAACCTTGTGTGCAGCGTGACGCCTTCCGGGCAAGTGAGCCCGTGCGCTCTCCTCGGCCCTTCGTTCGACGCGGGATCGTTGCGCGAGCACACGCTCCACGAGCTCTGGGAGAGAGGCCGCCCCTTCACGCGGCTCCGCTTGCTCGAGGGCAACGAGAAGTGCTGGAGCTGCCGCCATTACGACCACTGCGGCGGCGGCTGCCGCGCGCGCGCCCTCCATGCGACCGGCGACCTCGACGAGAGCGACCCCTGGTGCAAGTGGGAGCCGCGCGAGGGCGCCCTCCTGGTGCTGCCGTGACCGACGAGGAGCTTCGCTCGCTCGAGCGGGAGATCATCGCCGCTCCCGCGGACCTCGAGCTCAGGCGGCGGCACGCCCAGCTCCTCCTGCGAGCGGGAGACGAGGACCGCGGGCTCGCCGCGCTCGACCTCGCCTGGAGGCTCGGGGCCGACGATCTCTGGGAGGACCTATGCTCGCGCCTGGACGCGAGGCGAATCTTCCTCGAGGCTCCGAGGATCACGCTGTGCTACGTCCCCTCGGGGCCGTTCGCGATGGGCTCTGACGAGCTCGACGAGGACGCGAAGCCTCTTCACCTCGTCCACCTCTCGGCCTTCTACGTCGCGCGCGACGTGCTCACGTTGGCGGCGGAGGCCGCCTGGCGTCGAGAGGACTTGAGCGACGTGAGTTTCCGCTACACCGCCCCCGTGCGGTACGACGAGGCGCGCGACATCATCGAGACGCTCGCTCGCGCGAACCCCATCCCGGGCCGACCGGGGCGCTGGGCGCTCGTGAGCGAAGCTCAGTGGGAGCGAGTCTTCCGGGCCGCGTACCTCCGGCCGAACGGGATATCCCCCTACGGTGTCGTCCCGTGCCGAGATCGCCCCGAATGGACGAGCGACCACTACAGCGCCCTGGCCTACGACGGCGGACCGAGGCGAGACCCGTGCGTGGCCGGCGCGCGAGGGCTTCACTCCGTCCGCGGCGTTCCTCACCTGCCGGCGCCTTACTTCGCGCTCTACCGCGAGGCGGCTCGCACGGACGGCAGCTTCAACGTGGGCGAGGGCAAGACGGCGCGGCACGAGGCCGGGATCGCCGCGCGGCCCGTCTACCTCCCGACTCCAGGTGAGCGAGGCTGACGGGGTTCCTCAGGTGCCGACGCGTCTCGGCCATGAAAGGTGGTTTCGACGTCTCGCGCGGATGGTTTTCGCTCCGCGCTTCGCGCTCCGCGAACCGCGCGAGGCTACTTGACCGTCCAGGTCTCCGGGCCGGCGAGCATGGCCTCGAGCGAGGGCGCCTTGACCTTGGAGGCCTTCCCTTGCTCCTCGACGAGGCCGTCGTAGGTCGGCTTCGTGACCTGGCGGAGGACGCCCATGGGCACGGGGTCGTTCGGGAACTCGAGCCGGGAGAGCATGAAGGCGTAGGTCGGATCCTCGAGGTGCTCGTCGTGGACGAGGACTTCGCCGCTGCCGCGGGGGGGCTCCGCCCCCCCCGGCCCCCCGGCCCCTTCGTCCTTCTTCCCGCAGATGAGCTTCGGGCCGTGGACCATCTTGACGGCCTTGTCCTGCTGCTTCCCGTAGACGAGCGGCTTCCCTTGCTCGAGCATGATCAGGCGCTCGGCCTTCGCCTCGCGCTCCTTCAAGTAATCGAACGCGCCGTCGTTGAAGACGTTGCAGTTCTGGTAGATCTCGACGAACGCGGAGCCCTTGTGCTCGGCGGCTCGCTTGAGGATGTACTGGAGGTGAGGCGCGTCCGAGTCGATCGTGCGGGCGACGAAGGTCGCCTCGGCGCCGATCGCGACCGAGCACGGGATGAACGGCCGGTCGAGGGAGCCGAGCGGCGTCGACTTCGTCTTCTTCCCCTGCTCGGAGGTCGGCGAGTACTGGCCCTTCGTGAGGCCGTAGATCCGGTTGTTGAACAACAGGATCTTCAGGTCCATGTTCCGCCGGAGGCAGTGAATGAGGTGATTGCCTCCGATCGAGAGGCCGTCTCCGTCTCCCGTGACGAGCCAGACCATGAGGTCCGGGTTCGAGATTTTGACTCCCGAGGCGACCGCCGGGGCGCGTCCGTGGATCGAGTGGAAGCC
>JACQDU010000365.1 GCA_016200955.1 bacterium | reverse complement strand
GCGCGACCGGAATCGGCGGACGGCCCGGACGGCCCGAAGCGCCCCTCGTTGAGCGACCCGGCGGCAGGGACGTCCAGACCGTTCGCGTCGCGGCCTTGAGGAGCCTCGGCTCCCAGGGAGACGCGCGGGCCGCGGCTCCTCTCGGCGAAGCTCTCGCGAGGACGAAGGCGAGCCCGGCCGAGCGAGTCGAGGCGATCCACGCGCTCCTCGCGCTCTCGGCGCTCGACGAGGAGAGAGTCGCCGGCGTGACGGCGTCTCTCCGCGAGGACTCCTCCGCCGAGGTCGCGGTCGCGGCGGCCGCCTACCTCGCGCGAGCGCCACGCCGTCTCGCGGTGCCGGCTCTCCTGGACCTCCTCGAGCACGCCGACGCGCAGGCGCGCGCGCGCGCGCACGGAGCTCTCCTCGCGATCACGGGAGACTCGGTCGAGCCGGGAGTCGATCAGGGATGGGACCCCGCCCCCGGCGCTCGCTCCGAGCGCGCGGAGGTCGTGCGGCGATGGCGCGCGTGGTGGCGAGCTCACTCCGAGAGGTAGCGCACGCTAAGGATCGGAGCGCGTGTCGGTCGACCGGCCGCTCCGCCTAGCGAGGCAAAGAGAGGCGGCCTCGTCGACGCTCCCGGCGCGGGAGAGGAAGCTCTCGAGGCCCAGCACCTTGAACGTCTGCTCGCCCTGGAGCGGCATGGGCAGGAGATAGATCGCCTTCTTCGCGTGTCGAGCGGCGTCCTGCGCGCGGACGAGCGCTCCCAGGCACGCGCTCCCGAGGAACCGGACCGAGGCGAGGTCGAGGACGAGCGCGTGCTCGCACCCGAGGATCAAGGCGACCGCGAACGCGGAGAAGTCCAGCGCCTCGCCGCCCGTGAGGTGTCCGGCCACCTCGAGGACGTCGAGCGAGGCGCCGCCTCGGTGCTCGCGCCGGTGGCGCAGCGTCGCGCGACCGAGCTGGATCCCCGCCGCGAGCCCGGGGAGCCGCTCCGCGATCCGGCGGTCGGCGCGCGTCAACGAGAAGCCCGGCTCGCCCGCATCGTCCCGGGTGTCTTCGAGACACCAGGGAGGGGCTTCCGTCGCTCCGAGCTTCGCCGCGGCGACGATCGCCTCGAGCTCCGATGCGACGCTCGGGTCGACGCCCGAGGGGTCCCTCGCGAGGAGACGACGGACGAGCGCCTCGAGCCGATCGGGCAAGCCCGGGAGCGGCTCGGCGGCGGGAGCCGCCACGGGAGCTTCTCCGGTGCACGCGGGCGTGGGCGCCGGGTGGAGCGCGGCGCCGCAGCGAGAGCAGGATCCCGTGCTCTCGTCCTGGAGGTCGATCTCGCGGCCGCAGCCGGGGCAGCTTCGGGACATGGCCCCGCCGGAGCGATCGTAGCTGCGCGGCAGGCTCGCTGCCACGGACGTCCTCGCGTCTCGTCGGCACGGCAGCGGCGCCCGCGCTCGCTCATCCGCGCAAGGCTCCTCTGAGCTCGAGAGGCCTCGGTGACTCGCACCTCTCCCAGTACCCTTCCCGAGATGGAGCGGTGCTTGCGGTGAGGGGGCGCTCGCCTTAGGCTTTGCCCCCAAAGGAAGGCTCACATGGCTGAAGAAGACCCGCGGCCCCGCGCGCAAGGGCTCTCTCTCGCGACCGTCGGAATCCTCGCGGCGTTGCTGCTCGTCCCGGCGTACGGCGCCTTCGAGTGGTTTTTCTGCCGCATCGAGCCCGACAGCGACAAGGTCGTCGTCGTCATCGCGAAGACGGGCACGAACCCTCCGTCGGACCGCGTCATCGCGGGCGAGGGCGAGAAGGGCATCCGCCTCGAGGTGCTCAAGCCCGGCGCGCGCTACTTCCTGAACCCGTTGTTCTACGACTGGGAGGAGGTCCCGCTCCGCGACGTCCCTCCGGGCCACGTGGGCGTCCTCGTCCGGAAGTTCGGGAAGACTCCCGACACGCATGCCTTCGAGCAGGGGAACTTCGTCGTCGCGGCCGGCTCCGAGGTGAAGGGGATCGTCTCCGAGGTCCTCCAGCCCGGGAAGCACGCGATCAACCCCTACGCCTACGACCTCGAGGTCGCTCCGTTCGTCGAGGTCCCGACGGGCTTCGTGGGAGTCGTGACGAACCTCGTGGGCGAGCCGCACAAGGCGAACGGCGAGTACACCTCCGCTCCCGGCGAGCGGGGCGTCCAGAAGGAGACGTACGGCCCCGGCGTCTACTACCTGAACCCGTACGAGAAGCGCGTCGACAATGTCGACGTCCGGACGAAGCGCTTCGAGTTCGCCGCGGCGGACAAGGGCGACCACGAGCGGCTCACCTTCTTCTCCTCGGACGGCTTCGAGATCGAGGTCCACCTCACGACGACGTGGCGCATCGACCCCGCGCGGGCGCCCGAGGTCCTCGCGCGGCTCGCGACGCTCGCGGACGCGGCGAAGCTCGAGGAGGAGATCATTCACAAGGTCCTCACCCCCGCGATCCGCGGCTTCGCGCGCATCGAGGGCTCGAAGTTCCCGGCGATCGACTACATAGGCGGCACCTCGCGCCACATCTTCCAGGCCGCTCTCCTCGAGAAGCTCAAGGAAGCGTGCTCGCCCTTCGGCATCGTGATCCACGAGATCCTCGTGAACGACATCGAGCCGCCGCAGGAGATCGCGACACCGATCCGCGAGCGCGAGATCGCGAAGGAGGAGCTCGCGCGCAACAAGAACCAGATCCAGCAGGCGATCGCCGAGCAGAGCCTCGCGCGGCAGACGGCCATGGTCACGCAGGAGAAGGCGCGCGTGGAGGCCGAGACCACGCGGATCCAGAAGACGATCGTCGCGAAGAACCTCCAGGAAGTCGCGGTCATCGACCAGGACCGCCAGCTCGAGGTCGCGAAGACGGACCTCGTCTCGGCGAAGGCCCAGGCCGCGGCGATCGTCGCTCGCGGAGAGGCCGACGCCGACGTGATCCGCGCCCAGAACGAGGCCGAGGCCGAGCCTCTCCGCCAGAGCGTCGCGGCCTTCAAGTCGGGGGCGGACTTCGCCGCCTACACGTTCTCGCGGAAGATCGCCCCGGCGATCTCGGGGGTCTTCGCCGATCCCTCCGGGCCCTTCGGGCAGATGTTCACGGATTGCCTCGACGCCGCGAGCAAGGAAGCCGCAGCGAAGAAGGCCGCCGAGAAGGCGGGGGAGCGCTGATCATGGCTCACAAGCACGACGACCCGAAGGACCCGAGCTCCCCGAACCTTCCCGATCCGTTCCCCAAGCCCGAGCGCGCGACCCCGAGCCCGATCCTCCTCGACGGGTCGCCGCGCGCGGGCGTGATCGCCGCGGTCAAGCGCACCGCGATCACGCTCGGCGTGATCGTCCTCGTGGCCACGTGCCTCCTCGCGAGCGCGTGGCACTCCGTCTTCCATTACGTCGGCCCGAAGAAGATCCTCATCGTCAAGACGAAGACGGGCGATGACATGCCTCCGGGGCAGCTCCTCGCGAAGCCCGGCCAGAAGGGAATCCAGGAAGAAGTCCTGGGCGAGGGCCGTCACTTCATCCTCCCGATCGTGAACGAGGTCGAGGAGGCCGCGGCCGTCGAGATCGGCGCGCACGAGGTCGGGATCGTCACCGCGAACATAGGGAAGGAGCTGCCTCCCGGGAAGCTCCTCGCGGATCCCGGCGAGCGCGGCGTCCAGCGCCAGGTCCTCGCGCCCGGCCGCTACCGCCTGAACCCGCACGGCTACAAGGTCCAGAAGGCTCCCGCGACGATCATCCGACCGGGCTACGTCGGCTTCGTGACGGCGCTCGTCGGTCGCGACCGGCCGCAGGACTCCGTGCTCGCGCTCGAGGGAGAGAAGGGGCCGCGCAAGGACGTGCTCTCTCCCGGGATCTACTACCTGAACCCGCGCGAGCTCAAGGTCGAGGAGGTCGAGGTCGGGATCAACCAGGTCTCCTTCCTCGAGCAGCACCGGCTCTCGTTCCCGTCGGCGGACGCGTTCCCGATCACGCTCGAGGCGACCGTCGAGTGGGAGCTCCACCCGTCGGCCGTTCCTCTCGTCATGAAGGAGTTCGGCGCGCGCTCGGCCGTCGAGGAGAAGATCATCCAGCCCGAGTCGAAGTCGATCGGCCGCCTCGCGGGCTCCCGTTACGCGGCGGGACAGCGCCGTCGTGGCTTTCCACACCCAGGAAAATCGCTGGATCGGTCAAGTGCTTCCCGGGAAACGGAACAATGTTCTGGAGATTCGCGCTCGGGTCATTGC
>JACQDU010000116.1 GCA_016200955.1 bacterium | reverse complement strand
GGCCTGTCACCATCGGAGGCTACGCCTCCGGGCCCCTGTCCTGGCCCGCTTACCTCGAGCGAAGCGGGCTTCTGTCGCTCTTGTCGCCGAGGTTCGAGGGAGACGAGGTGACGGTCTCGGCCTGGGAGCCGTCGTGCTCGGGCGCTTACATCGATATCGACGATCGGGGAAAGGACCGCGTGCGGTTCGCGGGCCTCTCCTACCAGGGAGCGCTCCTCGATCAGCGCCTCCAGGCGCTCGCGCGGAAGCTTCCGGCGAGCGACCTCCCGCTCGTCTTCATGCTCCACGCGGATCCCGACTGGACGCAGGCGCCCGAGGGGACGGTCCTCTCGAGCGCGGCGAAGGAAGCGCTCCGTGCTCGCGTGGGTTATCTCGCGCTCGGTCACAGGCACGAGAAGCGCTCGCGCGAGGGGTGGATCTGGAACCCGGGCTCCCTCGAAGCGACTCACGTGGGCGCGGGCGAGTCTCCGCCGGAGCGCGGTTTCTGGGACGTGACCGTCGCGCGCGGGAAGTTCACCGCGACCTACATCGAGTCCGAGTGCCGCGCGCTGCGGGTCGTGCGCGCGAAGTGTGACGGCGCCGCGTCGGACGAGGCCGTCCTCGAGGCGGCACGGAGAGCTCTCGACGGCGTCTTTCTCAAAGGAAAGCCGCTGCCCGCTTCGCTCCCGGAGAGCGATCTCAGGCGACCCATCGTGTGCGTCTCGCTCGTCGGAAGGACGAACTTCGCGTCGCGGCTCCTCGATGAGAGGGCGCTCGAGGACGCGCTCCGGGCGCACCCGGCGCTCGTGGCGGCCCAGCCGCTCATGGTCGAGGTGCGCAACCGCACGATCCCTCCCGGAATGATCTACGTCGAGGGAGACGAGGACGGGCGAGCGACGGGGGACGAGCTCCAGCGACAGATCGAGCTCGTGCTGACGGCGGTCGCCGAGCAGTATCCGGTCGCGGGCGTTCCGGCTTCCGAGGTCGCGCGCCTTTCTCGCCGGATCAAGGCGTGCACCGAGGACCTCGAGGACGACAAAGCTGCGGTCCCGGGCGGCGCTCCCGCCGCAGCGGGCGACGAGCGCGAGAAGAAGCGCCCGGGCAGCGCGAGCGACCGGCTCCTCGCGCGCGTCCGCCACGAGATCCAGGCGGTGCTTGGGTGATCGTCGTCTCCGTCCGCCTGCGCAACGTCCGCTGCTACGCGGACTCGGGGGACCTTACATTCGCTGCGGGCGTGAACGTGATCTCCGGACGCAACGGCTCGGGGAAGAGCACGATCCTGGAAGCGATCGGATACGCCGTCTTCGGCGCGCTGCCGCGAGGGGGAGTGAAGGAGTTCAAGCGCAAGAACACCGCGGGCCAGGCGTTGATCGACGTCGAGATCCGCGGGCGGGACGGGCTCCCTTACACGATCCGGCGCGCGCTCAATGGATCGGCGGTCTGGCGGAGCCAGGACGGCGGGACGGTCGACGAGGCCCTCAGGAACGACATCCTCGGGATCCCTCCCGGCAAGGACCGCGCGGCGTTCTTCCAGGACGTCGTGGGAGTCAAGCAGAACGAGTTCCTGGATCCCTTCCTGGCCTCTCTCGCGGAGAGAAAGCGGATCTTCGAGCAGCTCTTCGGGATCGCGGACTACGAGCGAGCCTTCCGCGACCTCGCGCCGGTCGAGACGGCGCTCGAGACCGAGAGCGTCTCCGAGGAGCGCTCCGCGAAGGACGAGAGGACGGCCCTCGACGACCCCGCGACGGGCGAGCCGGCGGCCGTTCTTCTCCTCGCGGCCGCGCGCGAGAGGGCGGCGAGCGCCGAGACCGAGCGGCGCGCGGCCGAGCTTGCGCGGAAGACGGCGCTCGAGGCCGTGCGGCGGCGCGAGGCGCTTCGCGCGGACGCCGACGCCGCGCGGAAGTCGGCCGAGGCTCTGCGCCAGCTCGGCGATCAGGCGAGGGCGGGAGCTCGCGCGCTCCAGGCCGAGCGCGATCGAGCGCTCGCGGACAGGAAGCGAGTCGAGGAGACGAGGGAAGCGAAGCTCGCCTACGATCGGGCCGAGGAGAAGAAGCGCGCGCTCGAGTCCGAGCGGACCTCGCGCGACCTGGCCGAGCGCCGCTCCCAGGAAGCTCTGCGGAGCCTGAGCGAGGCGACGGTCGAGCGCGCGACGTCCGCCTCCGAGGCCGAGCGCGCGGCTCGCACGCTCGAGCTCGAGCGCGCCGAGAACGAGAAGCGGCGCGCCGCGGCGAAGCGCGCTCACGAGAAACACACGCGCGAGCAAGGCGAGGCGGCCCAGGCCCTCGCGAGCTTCGAGGCGCTCGACTGCGAGCCGGGCCTCACGAACGCGGCGCGTGCTCTCGCTCAGGTGAGGAAGCTCCTCAAGGGCCGCCTCGCGCGAGCGAAGAGGGCCGAGGACGAGGCGGCGCGTCTTCTCTCGGAGAGGAAGAAGCTCGAGCTCGACCTTCCGCTCGCGGCGGGAAGGGAGGAGGCCGACGCGGTGCGCGAGCGGGCGCTCGCTCGGGCTGCGGAGGCGAAGGCCCGGGAGGATTCGGCGCGCCGGAACCTCGAGCTCTACGAGAGCGGGCGCGGGATGTGCCCGATCTTCCAGGTCCACTGCGACACCGTGAAGTCGGGAGCGCGCGAGAGGCTGCGGGCCGACCTGCGCGCGGCCGAGGCGGCGTCTCTCGCCGCCGCGAAGGCGCTCGACGAGGCCGGGCGAGCCCTCGTCGCGGCGAACGACGCCGCCGCGCGGGTGGCTCGTCTTCCTGCCCTCGCCGAACAGCGAGAGGCCGCACGCTTGACGGCCCGCGCCGCGCGCGAGGAAGCAGCGAGCGACCCCGAGATCGCGTCGGCTCTCGAGGCTCACGTGCGCGCTCTCAGGGCGGCGGCCGAGGTCGGGATCGCGACGGCCTCTCCGCAGCCGAAGGTGGCGAAACCGGGCGCCGCGAGGGCCCGCCGGGGCGGGGAGGCCTCGCCCGACGACGGGCTCGCGTGCGATCCGCTCTCCGAGGAGTCGCTCGCGGGCGCGAGCGAGGCGCTCGAGGCCCTCGCGCGCCGGTTCGCGGAGAGACGGAGCTCGCTCGAGGAGACGCTCGCTCGAGCGAAGGCTGCGCTCGAATTGGCGCGCGCCGACGAGGCGTCGGTCTCACGCGAGGATGCGAGGCTCGCCCGGGTCGCCGGGCAGCTCGAGGGCCTGAGAGCGAAGATATCCCGGCTCGATGCGAGGATCGCGAAGCTCGAGGCAGCTCGGTCGGAGGCCGAGCGTGCTCTCGCGCCCTTCGCCGACCTCGCGGAGCGCCTCTCGGCGATCGAGACGCTCCTCGAGCGGAACCGTGCCTCGCGGGACGAGCACCACTCGAAGCTCGAGAACGCCGCGCGCGCGCCCGGCCTGGCGAAGGACGCGGACGCGGCGGAAGAGCACGCGGAGTCGCTCGCGCACGCGCTCGCTCTCGCGGAGCGGCGTGCCGGGGAGGCGGTCGCTCTCGTCGATCCGATCGCCGAGAGTGCCGCGCGCGTGGAGCACGAACGGCGCTCGGCCCAGCACGACGCGGCCCAGGCTCGCATGGGCCGCGCCGAGACCGAGCACGAGGCCGCCGAGAAGCTCGTGCGCGAACTCGCCCGCCGGCGCGAGCGCCTGCTCGAGAAGGAAGCTCTCTGTGCGCGGATCGCGCGAGAGAGGGCGGTCCTCCATTCGAGCCGGCAGGTGCTCAAGTCGGCCGGGCCGGCTCTCGCGAAGATGTTCACGGAGCGCGTGACCCAGTCGGCGAGAGCGATCCACCGGGACGTGGGCGGCGAGCGGGGGCTGCGCCTCGAGTGGACGCCTTCTTACGAGATCGAGCTCGTGGACCAGCGCGGTGGGAGAGAGCGGCGCCGGTCGATCGAGATCCTCTCGGGCGGGGAGCAGATGACCGCGGCACTCGCTGTCAGGCTCGCGCTGTTCGACGTCCTCGGGAGGCGCGTCGGGATCGGGATCTTCGACGAGCCGACGAACAACCTGGACCCCGTGAGGCGGGCCCAGCTCGCGAGGCTCCTCTGCGGGCTCGACGAGCGCTACGGACAGATCTTCGTCGTGAGCCATGACGACTGCTTCCGGGAGCACGCGGACCATGTGGTCGAGGCCGTGGGGGAGGCGAGTCCGCTCGGGTCTCTCTCCTGAGGATTCCTCCGTGGGTCGCGCGGGAGTGTCCGACCCTCGTGCGAGGATGCGCTCGCCCGCGAACGGGGCACCCCGAACGCGGCACCCCCGCCTTGGCGGATGGGGCACTACGCTCTGGAGCGGGAAGAGGAGGGATGCTCCGTCCCCGACTCCCAGCGCCCGCTCGCCCCCCTCAGGCTCCCGAGAGCTCGACCAGCTCGAGCCGATTCCCGAATGGATCGGAGAACCTCGCGAGACGCCCCGTGCTCGTCGCCGTCGAGAACGACTCGATCCCGTGCTCGAACCGCACTCCCTTTCGCTCAACGGAGCAAACAGCGAGTCCAGCCCTTCGACCTCGAACGCGACCTCGCCGCCGTGCGGCCCTCGTCCGCCTCCCGCGGGTAGAGCGCGCGCGCGACGTTGCTGGCATCGAGCTCGACCCAGCTCCGCTGGGAGAGCGTGACCCTCAAGCCGAGCGTCTCCTCGTAGAAGGCTCTCGCTCGACCGACGTCTCCCACGGGCAGCGAAACGTAATTCACGCGCTTGATCTGTCCCATGGTTTGGTCCCCCGGCTCCTGGACGTCAGGCGGGTCTCCTCAGCTCAGACGCCTCGGGCATCCACGAGGAAGTCGCCCACGATCGCACGGAGCCCCTCGGGGAGCGATCGCCCCGCACGCAAGGCGCTCGCGAGCTGTTCTCGGAGGCACGCGTTCTCCTCCCAGAAGGATGGCGGCACGGAGAGGACGCTCTTCAAGAGGTCGCCGGGATAGAAGTCACCTTCCGCGAGCGGTTCCCGGGTCAGCACCTCGATCGCCATCGGAACGAGGTGACGAAGGCCGATCTCCTGGCCGATCATGATGCGCAGATCCTCGACGGTGAGCTCGCCGAGAGGCTTCGTGCGAAGACGATGGCACCTCTTCGCGAGATACGACGGGAACGTCGCCTCGCCCCAACGCACGCCCTCGAGTTCTTCGAGCGACCTCCAGCGATCGAGCTCGCGAGTCATGGCCCCGCTCAACACCCAGGAGCCCGGCAAACTCCCAGCTTCATGCGGGCCATCTCCTGGACCTCCTCGGCGACCTCGAGCGTGCGCTTCGCCGCCGCCCGCGCCTTCCCCTGGAGGTCGTCCGTCACGGCATACTTCAGGAGGAGCTTCCGCCCGAGCTCGTGGTGGTGCTGCTCGTCGGGCTGGATCTTCTCCCTGTAAAGAGAGGCCGTCTCCGGGTCGCCCTTCTCCTCGCAGAAGCGAGCGAAGACATCGTTCCTCACGACGGCGATCGCCTCTCGCGTGAACTGCCCGGCCGCGGCGCGCTCGACGGTCCCTCTGAGCCCCTTCAGATGCTTGAGGAGAGGGCTGTCGCCCTGCGCCGCCGGGTTGAAGGACGAGAGGTCCTCGCCGAGACCGCGCAGGCGCTCCTCGATCCAGCGATAGTGCTTGGCCTCGTCCCCGCACTGCCGCGCGAGAGCGAGCTTCGCGTCCAGCTCCGGGGTGTCGGTCATCCAGAGAGCCGCGAGCTCCGACGCCTCGAGCTCGTTCCTGAGAGCGAGCTTCAAGAGCTGCCTCACCGTGAGCGCTCCGGGCGCCTCTCCCGCCGCGGACTTCGCTCCGAGCTTCTCGAGGAGAGAGCGGTTCTGCGAGTCGAGCTCGGCGACGAAGGTCTCGGGAGTCATGGGTCCTCCTCTCGGGCGCGGCGACGGACACGCTATCATGGGAGCCAGAGATCCAAGAACGACGAGAGACATGGCCGATGCGAAGGAGAAACCGAACTCGAGTGGAGGAGGGTCCTCTGGCTCGGAGCGGCCCTGACTGCGATCGCGGAAGGGGCCACGATCTTCACGCGGTTCGGGCTCGGGCGAACGTCGGCCGAGTTCAACAAGACGGCGCCTCTCCTGCTCCAGATCCATCACATGTTCTGGGCGGTGCCGCTCCTCGTGCTCGTTCCTTTCATGCGGCGGCGGCCGGCGGCGTGCACCTGGCTGCTCGCGCTCTCGCTCGGCTGCGTCGCGAGCGACCTCGCGCACCACTTCGTGGTCCTGCCGATCGCCGTCGGCAACACCGGCTGGCACTGGCCCTAGCTCGAGCGGAGCTCAGCGCCCCTCGTCGCGAGTCACGAGAGCGACTTCCTCGGGAGTCGTGACGCCCTCGCGCAGGAGCCGGATCCCGTCGTCTCTCAGGCTCTTGAAGCCGCGCTCGCGGGCGTAAGCGCGGAGCTTGACCTGCGTCGCGCCCTCGATCGCCAGCTCGCGGAGACCGTCGTCCACGCGGACGAGCTCGAAGATGCCGCACCTCCCGCGGAAGCCGGTCTGGCGGCACGACTCGCAGCCCTTCCCGCGGCGGACGTGCTTCATGTCCGTCACCCCGAGCGCGGCGAGGTGGTGCCCGTGAGCGAGGACGAGGTGTCCCGTGAGGGCGGCCTGGACGGCGATCTCGGCCGTCTCGCGGTCGCGGATCTCGCCGACCATGACGACGTCGGGATCGTGGCGCAGGATCGAGCGGAGCCCGCGCGCGAAGGTGAGGCCGATCTTCTCCTTGATCTGGATCTGAGCGACGCCCGAGAGGCGGTACTCGACGGGGTCCTCGACCGTGATGACCTTGAGCGACTTCCGGTCGACCTCCTGCAGGCCCGCGTAGAGCGTCGTCGACTTGCCCGAGCCCGTGGGCCCGGTCACGAGCACGATCCCGTGAGGGACCTCGAGGAGCTCGCGGAACAGCTTCTGGCCGTCGGGCGCGAGGCCCACCTCGCCGAGGCCGCGGCCGAGGCCCTCGTTGTCGAGGATGCGGAGCGCGACGCCCTCCCCGTAGAGCGTCGGGATGATCGAGACGCGGATGTCGAGCTCCTTCCCGCTCGCCCGGATCTTGATGCGGCCGTCCTGCGGGAGCCGCTTCTCCGCGATATCGAGGTTCGCCATGATCTTCAAGCGGGAGAGGATCGCGGCCTGGAAGCGCTTGAGCTCGCGGGGGAGCTTCGCGTCGTGGAGCACTCCGTCGATCCGGTAGCGCACCGAGAGGTCGCGCTCCTCGGGCTCTATGTGGATGTCGGACGAGCGCGCGGCGACGGCGTCCAGGAGCACCTTGTTCACGAACTGGATGAGCGCGGCGTCGTCGTCCTGGTCGAGGTCCTTCTCCCTCGACGCCTCGTCGTCCTCGGCGATGACGACGATCCCGTCCTCCTGCGCCCGGGCGAGGGCGTCGGCGCCGACGCCGTAGAGCTTGTGGATCGCGTCCTCGACCTCGTCCGAGGCGGCGAGCTTCGGCTCCACGTCGAGGCCCGTGAGGAGGCGGAGCTCGTCGAGGTCGTGCACGGCGAACGGGTCCGCCGTCGCCACGACGAGACGCCCGTTCTCCCGCGACATCGGCACGAGCCTCGTCTTGAAGACGAAGCGCGCGGGGACGGTCTCGATGAGGGCCTTCGGCGGCGCGAGGGTCTTGAGCTCGACGACCTCGAGACCGGTCTGCTCGCCGAGAGCTCGCGCGATCTCGCGGGGAGAAGCGTACCCGAGCCGCACGAGCGCCTCGCCGATCCGCTCGCCCGGGTGCCGCTTCGCGAGCGCGTCCGCGACCTCCTCGACGGTCGTCGCCCCGCGCCGGATCAGGATCTCGCCTAGCTTCTGGGCCAATCGTCTCTCCCGGTGAGAGGACCCCGGGCGCGCCGGGATGCGGAGAACGCGCAGCGAGATCTTCAGTCTCGCTGCGCGTTCCCGGTTTCTTCCGTCGCTCTCCCGTTCACTTCCCGGGCGAGCTCATTCGTCGAGGACGCCGATGGCCATGAGGCGGGCCTCGTTCTCGACCGTCAGGACCTCGCGGAGAGCGGCCTGCGCGTCCTTGACCTTCTTCTTGTCCTCCTCGCGGGCCTTCCGGAACTCGGCGAGCTTGGACGCGATCTCGGCCTTCTCGGATTCCGTCCCGGCGGGCGCCTTCTTGACGAAGTTCGTGAACTCCTCCTTGCGCTTCTCGTCGTTCACGCGCGCGTCCGTGCGCACATCGAGGACCTTGTCCACGAGGGGCATGACCGCCGCCTTCTCCTCCGACGTGAGCGCGAGCTCCTTCTCGGCGCGGTCGTGGAGGCGCTTCTTCTGGTCCTCCGGGGAGCGGCGCCAGCCGCCGCCGCCGCCCTGCATGCGAGCGTCCTCTTGCTTGACGAGCTCCTCGAACTTCGGCTTCTGCTCGTCGGTCAGGATCGCGCGGATCTGGTCGCGGACCTTGTCGCGGCCCTTCGTGTAGTTCTCGCGCATCTTCGACCAGTCGAAGTTCGGGTCCTTGCGGGCCTCGTCCATCGCCTTCTTCGCGCCGTCCAGCATCTCCTGGTTGATCGCCTCGAGCTTCTTCATCTGGTCTTCGGTGAGCGCGAGCTTCTCCTTCAACGTGTCGGTGGGGAGGCCCCACTGGCCGCGCATCCCGCCCCAGCCGCGGCGGCCGCCGCCGTCTTCCGGCTTCTTCTCCTCGGACTTCTTCTCCTCGCCCGGCTTGGGCTCCTCCTGCGCGAACGCCGCGGGCGCGAAGCCGAGGATGGCGATGAAAGAGAAGATGAGGCCGGCCGTGTTCCGCTTCATGTTCGCCTCCGTTTCCATTGTGCCCGAGAGACGAGAGAAAGCCGAGAGGTTCCCGCGAGCTTTCCTCGAACGGTCGAAGCTCCCCGAGCCGACCGGCCCCGGGGAGCTTCTCCCGCGTTCCCCTAGAAACCCGCTCCTCTAGAAGAGGAGGAGCAGGACGTCGTTGTCATCGTCGTCGTCTTCCTCGTCCCGGCCGCGATCCCTCTCGCGCCGACGGTCGTCGCGCCTGTCGCGAGAGCGCTCGCCGCGCCGCTCGCCGTCGCGCTCGCCGCC
>JACQDU010000115.1 GCA_016200955.1 bacterium | reverse complement strand
TCGCGCTCTACGCGCTCGCGTGCGCGCTCGCGTGCGTGTTCGTGGGAGAGCTCACCGGAAACGCTCTCCTCGCGCTCCTCGCGGGCGCCTTCTTCGCCGTCCACCCCGCCCACGCCGAGAGCGCCGCCTGGATCTCCTCCCGGAAGGACGTCCTGTCGGGCGCGCTCGGGTTCCTCTCTCTCATCGTTCACGTGAGAGCGACGCGAAACGACGGCGCCGCGCACGCGCTCGGGGTCGCCCTGGCCTGCCTCCTCGGAGCGCTCGCCATGCTCTCGAAGAGCACGCTCGTCTGTCTCCCGTTGCTCGTCTTTCTCGTCGAGCTCGCCGCGCCCGCGCTCCGGGACGAGGGCCGCGATCCGCGCGAGGTCGCGCGCGGGGCCGCGCTTCGTTCGCTCCCCTACTTCCTCGTCGCCGCGCTCGTCGCGTGGAACGCGATCGAAGTGGGAAGGAGGACCGGGATCGCGCAGCCGCCGCCCGCGGGCGGTCTCGCGACGGTGATCGCGACGGACCTGCCGATCCTCGTGCGCTACATCGCCGCGTCGTTCGCGCCTCACGACCTGCGCGCGAGCTACTCGACGTTCGGTCTCAGGCAACCCCTGGACGCGGACGTCCCGCGAGCGGGTCTCGTCCTCTCGTTCACGTTCCTGCTCGCGGCTCGCGCGGGGCTCGCGCGGCGCGGGCGGCTGCTCGCGTTCGCGGCGGCGTGGTTCCTGATCGGGCTCCTTCCCGTGCTCAACTTCGTGCCGTTCGTGCAGCTCCTCGCGGATCGCTATCTATTCCTGCCGGTGCTCGGACCGTGCGTCGTGGTCGCGTGGGCCGTGCTCAGGGTGAGCTCGCGCTCGAAGGCGCTCGGGCTCGGCGTGGCGGCCGCTCTCCTCCTCGTGCTCTCGGTGCTCTCGTGCGAGAGGGGCCTCGACTTCGCGACGAGCGAGCGGCTCTTCCGGAAGAACCTCCAGCTCGAGCCCGCGAGCCCGGTCGCCCACCATCAGCTCGGGCGAGCTCTCCTCGCGCAAGCCATCGACGCCCGCACTCGAGGCGCGAGCGGCCTCGCCGCCAACCTCGCGCGCGCCGCCGCGCTCGAGGAGGAGACCGCGCTCAAGCTCTTCGCCGCGCCGGGAGTCGTCTGGGCCGGGCCCGAGCTCGAGGTCCGCCGCTCGCTCGCCCTCGACCTCGAGATCGGCGAGAGGCCGCTCGCGGCGATCGCGTGCTCGCGCGACACGATCGCGCTCGAGCGCGCGCGGGGAGCGAGCGTCCACGACGACTCGATCCGTCTCGGAGAGCTGTGCCTGAGGCTGCGACCCGGGGCGGTCGAGGAGCGCGACCTCCCGCTCCTCGTCGCGATCGCGCGCGCCTTCGCTCACGTGCGGCAGGAAGGGCTCGCGCGGGAGACGCTCGCGATCGTCGAACGAGCGGACCCTGCTCGTGCGGCTCGTGCGCTCGAGAGCGATCCCGAGCTCGAGCGGGCCTTGCGCGCGCCGTAGTCTACCGACGCACGCCCAGGAAGAACTCCGTCCGCGTGGGCGAGCCCGACTCGTTGTCGGCGATCGCGCGCACGTCGAAACCGGCTCTCTCGATGAGGCTCAGCCACGTCCCTCGCGGAAAGATCCCTTCGAGGAAGTCCTCGTGCTCGACCTGGATCGGCCCGGTTCCCTCTCTCCTCAAGTAAGCGAACGAGCACACGAACGTCGTCCCGCGGAGCGAGTGCTTCCACTCGAGGTAGCGGAGCGAGCGACCGTCGCCGTCGTGGCCGCCGCACGAGGTCGCGGGCGCGAACGTCTCGAGCGTGTCGTCGGGCACGAAGAGCGCGAGGCCGCCCGGCTCGAGGTGAGCGGCGGCCGTCGCGATCGCCGCTCCGACCTCGGCCTCGGTCGCGAGGTACATGATCGCGTCGTGGATGAGCACCGCGTCGAACATGCGCCCGAGCCGGACGCTCCTCATGTCGCCCGGGACGTGCTCGCACTCGGGATTGATCTTCTTGCTCACATCGAGCATCCCTTGCGAGAGGTCGACGAGCGTCATCCGGTAGCGTTTCTTCAGGTGGCTCGCGTTGTTTCCGCCGCCGCTCCCGAGCTCGAGGAGAGTCACGACCGGCCGCTTCGAGGCCCGATCGAGCGTCCACGCGTAGAGCGCCGCCTCCTTCTCGTAGTCCTCGGGCGCCGTGAGGAGGTGAAACCACGACGCGAGCTTCCCGTAGAGGAGCGACGGCTCGGACATTCCTGCCTCCTGGGGGGCGGGGGCGACGAGAGTCGCCCCACCAGCACAAACACGGCTCCGGGATCACCCGATGCCAAGCCTACTGCTGCGCCGCTTGCCTAGAGCGGCTTGGGCCAAGAGGCTCCTGGGCATTCTCGCGCGAGCGCCGCGCGTTCTGCGATACTCCGCGCGAGAGTGAGATGCTGCTCGGGCTCGACGTGGGAGGCACGAAGTGCGCCGCCATCCTCGGCGACGCGACGCCCTCCGTCATCGCGCGCCGCGAATGGCCGTCGCGCGCCGAGCGCGGCCCCGAGGCGATGATCGCCGATCTCCTCGCGAACGCGACCGCTCTCATGGAGGAGAACGGGCGCGCGCGAGCGGTCGGCGTCGCGATCGGAGGCCCTCTCGATGCGGGCCGGGGAGTGATCGAGTCGCCGCCCAACTTGCCGGGGTGGAGCGCCGTTCCTCTCGGCGCGATCGTCGGGGAGAGGCTTGGCCTTCCCGTGCGCGTGGAGCACGACGCGGCCGCGTGCGCCCTCGCGGAGCACCGCTGGGGCGCCGGGCAAGGGCTCGACCGCATCGTCTACCTCACCTGCGGCACGGGCTTCGGCGCCGGGATCGTGATCGACGGCGAGCCTTACTACGGCTCCTCCGGGGCGACGTGCGAGGTCGGCCACGTGCGCATCCGCGACGACGGGCCGATCGCCTTCGGGAGAGGGGGCAGCGCCGAGGCGCTCTGCTCGGCGCGCGCGCTCGGCCGGATCGCGACGTGGAAGTTCCCCGCGCGGTTCCCCGAGGGCACGTCCTCCGAGGAGATCGCCTCTCTCGCGCGCGAGGGCGACGCCGCGGCCGCGGCCGTCGTCGAGCTCAACGCCGCCGCCACGGGAGAGGCGTGCGGGCTCCTCGCCGACGTCCTCGCGCCGAGGCGGATCCTCCTCGGGGCGCTCTCGCGGCACCTCGGCTCTCCCTGGCTCGAGATCGTGCGCGCGAGCTTCCGCGCGAGCTGTCACCCGCGGGCTCACGCGACGTGCGAGGTCATGCCGGCCGGGCTCGGCGAGCGCCTCCAGGACCTCTCGGCGCTCGTCGCGGCAACGCGAGCGGTCGCGGCTCGCGCCTGAATCGCGTTACCCCGACTGGTCCTCGTCCCCGAGCACGAGCTGCGTCGTCCCGAGCTCCTTCTCCGACGACTCGACCCGCTCCCGCAGTCGCCTCACCTGGGCGTCGATGAGAGCCCGG
>JACQDU010000355.1 GCA_016200955.1 bacterium | reverse complement strand
CGGCGCGCATCTGGCGCGCGAAGCGCGGGATCTCGCTGATCCCGACGGCGACCATGACCTTCCACGTCCCTCGCCCGAGCATCGTCACGATGAGGAGGGCGAGGAGGATCGACGGGAACGCGAGAAGCACGTCGATCGACCGCATCAGGAGGACGTCCCAGAGGCCTCCCTTCCAGCCCGCGATCCCTCCGACGAGCACGCCGAGGCCGGCCGCGATCGACACGGAGATCAGGCCGATCGGCAGCGAGACGCGCGTCCCGTAGACGACGTTCGAGTAGACGTCTCTCCCGACTCCGTCCGTCCCGAACCAGTGAGCGCGCGACGGGCCCTGCCGCGCCTCCTGGTCCGCGAGAGCGCTCGGAGCGTGCGTGCTCACGAGAGGAGCGAGGAGCGCGGCGAGCACGAGCAAGAGGACGAACGCGAGGCCGAGGACCGCCGCGCGGTTTCGAAGGAAGGCGCGCGCCCGCCGCGCTCCGGGCGAGAGCGGCTCGCGCTCGAGGGAAGAAGGAGCGATCTCGACCGCGGGCTCGCTCACGTGGGTCGGACTCTCGGATCGATGACGCCGTACGAGAGGTCCACGACGAGGTTCGCGAGCGTGAAGACGACGGCGACGACGAGGACCGCTCCCTGGAGCGCGGGGAGGTCCTTGCTCGTCGCGGCCTCGAAGATGTAGCTCCCGATCCCCGGCCACTGGAAGACGGTCTCGGTGAGGACCGCTCCCCCGAGGAGCGCCGCGAGCTGGAGACCGGTCGCCGTCACGATCGGGATGAGCGCGTTCCGGAGGCCGTGCTTCAGGACGACGACGCTCTCGCGAAGACCCTTCGCGCGAGCCGTCCTCACGTAGTCCTGCTCGAGCGCCTCCATGAGAGAAGCTCGTGTGAGGCGCGCGATCGTCGCGAGAGGGATCGTCGCGAGCGCGACCGCCGGGAGCGCGAGGTGCTTCACCACGTCCCAGAAGAGCGCCGGGTCGCGCGAGAGCGCCGAGTCCACGAGGAAGAACCCGGTCGGCCCCTCGACCGAGAGCCGGAAATCCACGCGCTCGACCAAGGGCTCGGGCGAGGCGATCTGGAGGAGGATCCCGAGCCAGAACACGGGCATCGAGACTCCCACGAGAGCGATCGTCATGGTCGCGTAGTCGACGATCCCTCGAGGCTTGACCGCGGCGAGGACTCCCAGGCAGGTGCCGGCGAGCATGGCGATCGCCATCGCCGCGAGCGTGAGCTCCGCCGTCGCGGGGAACCTCTCGCGCAGCTCCGTCGCGACCGGGCGCTCGTGGAGCCAGCACTCGCCCAGGTCGCCTCGGGCGACGCGCGCGCAGTAGGAGACGTACTGCTCGAGGAACGGTCGGTCCCAGCCGTACTTCCTGTCGAGCTCGGCGATCTCCTTCTGCGAGAGCTTCTCTCCCTTCATGGAGCCGGGAGTGCCCGGGATCAGCTTCGTCGCGAGGACGACGCAGAACGCGACGCCGAGGAGCACCGGGATCGTCGATCTCAGCCGTCTCAGGACGAACGGAAGCACGCCGGTCCGCTTTCCTGGAGAACGGAACCACGAAGGGACAATTGCGACGCAGTTTCGCGAAGCGAACACGAGCGGCCCCCTCGTGTCTTCGTCTCTTCGTGGTTCATCTTCAGTCGTTCAGGGAGACGAGGCGGAATTCGCGGCGGCCGGTCGGGTGGAGCTTCAGGCCCTTGACGCGCGAGCGCGCTCCGACGAGCTGGTCCGCGTGCACGAGCGGCACGAGCGGCGCGTCCTCGCGGAGCTTCCGCTGCACGTCCACGTAGAGCGCGCGCCGCTTCGCATCGTCGAGCTCGCTTTGCCCGGCGACGCACGCCTTGTTCACGCTCTCGTCCGCGTAACGGGAGACGTTCGTTCCGTTCACGTTGTCCTTACCCGCGAGGATGTAGAGGAAGTTGTCGGGGTCGGCCGTGTCGCCGGTCCATCCGAGAAGACACGCCTCGAACTCGCCCGCGCGCGTCTTCGGGATGTACTGCTTCCAGTCCATGACGGCGAGAGTCGCCTCGATGCCGACCTTCTTGAGATCGTCCTGGATCACGAGCGCCGTCTGCTTGGGCTCGGGGAAGTAAGGCCGCGGGTTCGCCATGTGGAGGAGCTCGAGCTTGAGCGGGAGCGAGACGCCGGCTTGCTCGAGGAGCTTCTTCGCCTCGTCTCTCCTGGGAGCCGGGTCGGGCGCGTCCTTGTCCCACGCGAAGATGAAAGGGGGCATGAGGTTCTTCGCGACCGTCCCCATTCCCTGGAGGTTCAGGGAGACGATCCGCGCCGGGTCGAGCGCGAGCGCCGCGGCTCGCCGGACTCGCGCGTCGCTCCAGGGCTTCTTCTCGCAGTTGAAGGCGAGGTAGCCCACGTTCATGCCCGTCTGGCGGAGGAGCGCGAAGTCCTTCCGCTCGCCGATCTCCTTGGCCGCGGTCGGGGAGACGCCGTCCATCGCGTCGAGCTTCCCCGCGAGGAGCTGCTTCAACCGCGCCTCGTTCTCCTCTATGGGAACGAAGATCAGGCGAGAGAGCCTGGGAGCGCCGCGGAAGTAATTCTTGTTCGCCTCGAGGATGATCTTCTGCTTCCTCTCCAATTTCTTGAACACGAACGGCCCCGTGCCGATCGGCTTCTCTCCGTATTCCTTCGGGTTCGCCTGGAGGGCGCCCGGGCAGAGGATCCGCGCGGTGTAGACCGTGAGGTTCGAGAGGAAGAGCGTGGGAGGGACGGCCGGCTCGAGCTGGAACTCGACCGTCAGAGCATCCTTCGCGGTGACCTTCTTGATCGACGAGTAGAGGTTCGTGTTCACGAGGTCGGGAGAGTGAAGCGGGTGCTTCTCCTGCGTGAGCCGCTCGAACGTGAAGACGACGGCCTGGGCGTCGCAAGGAGAGCCGTCGTGGAACTTCACGTCCTTCGCGAGGTGGAAGGTCCACGTCTTCCCGTCGGGCGAGTGCTCCCACTTCTCGGCCAGGCACGGCTCGATCTCGGTCGAGTCGTCGGCGTAGCGCACGAGCCCGTCGAAGACGTTGTCGATCACCGCGACGCTCTCGCCGTCCTCGGCCTTCGGCGGATCGAGGATGATCGAGTCGCTCCCGCGCCCGAAGACGAACGTCGTCGTGTCCTCGGCGGCGCTCGCCGGCAGGGGGCGCGTCTCGACGACGGCCGCGAACGAGAGCGCCGCGAGAGCGAGCACGGCGCCGAGCTTGCGCAGGAGCAAGAGGACCTCCCCCGGGAGCGGGATTGTATCCGATCGGGTCCGCGACCTTGCGGCGCGACAGGGCGTTGCTCGCCGGGGTGAGCCGCGGTAAAAAAACTCCGAGGTCCAGAGCGAATGGCCGCAGGCGGTCCCGTCGCGAGCCTGGGCGAGCTCGCCCAGAGAGCGGGGCTCCTGGACGCCGCCGGGACGGAGAGGCTCGTCCTCGAGCTGCGCGAGCGCCTGCGCGCGGGCCGACCCATGTCGCTCGGAGCGCTCCTCCTCGAGCGAGGGATCCCGACCGACCGCGTCCTCGCGCTCGCGGCGGCGGGAGCGGCGTGCTCGGCCATGCGCTGCGACGTCTGCGCCACGGCTTACCCGCTCGGAGCTTTCCCTCCCGCGCGCGAGTTCCCGTGCACGCGCTGCGGCGCCAAGGTCCTCGCCTTCGGGCAAGGGAGCCGGCCGGGAATCGCACGCTCGGGCGAGGACGCGCGGGCCATCGTCGCTCCAGCTTCTCCCGCGTCGATACCGGCCGTGCACTCGATGCCGGGAGGTGGCGTCGCGCTGGCGATCCCCGCGACGCCCGACGGAGCGGCCAACTAGGACGAGACGGAGCGCTTCCCGATCCGCGGGTCCGCTTCGGCGTGCCGCCGCCGGCTCCTCCTCCGAGCGAGGACGGCGAGCGGACGATCGGCTTCGACAAGGTCATCGCGATCCCGCCCGCGCCCGTCCCTCCTCCTCCGGAGGAGACGACGCAGCCCGACCTCGGCGAGAGGACGATCGGCTTCGACAAGGTGATCTCGATCCCGCCCCCGGGAGCTCCCGCGACGGGCCCGCCTTTCGCGCAGCGAGCGCCTCTCCCGAACATCGCGCCTTCCGGGACGGCGAACTTCCAGGGAATCATGCCGATCCCCATGACCGCGCCGCTTCCGCCGGCGGCTCCGCTGCCGCCTCCTCCGAGCACTCCGGCTTTCGGGACTCCGATCGTCGGGCCTCTCCCGCTTCCGATCGACCCGGGCTTCGCCATGAGCCCCGTCTCAGACTTCGACGCGATGCTGGAGGTCCCGGGAGAGGCGCCGCCTCCTCCCGCGCCGGCGCCGACTCCCAAGTCTTCCAAGGTCACGAAGGCCAAGAAGACCGAGAAGGCCGAGCCCGAGGAGAAGCCCGAGAAGGGGACCACGAGCCGGAAGGCCCTCGCGCCGCGCAAGCGCGGCGACCGGGCGACGCCGCCCGCGAAGCCCGGCACCTCCGGGAGCGCCGGGAGCAACAACCTCATCTACATCGGGATCGGGTGCGTCCTCGCCGCCGTGATCGTGGGCGCGGCTTACTTCCTGGGAGCCTTCGACTCGAAGGCT
>JACQDU010000354.1 GCA_016200955.1 bacterium | reverse complement strand
CTCGAAGCACTTCTGGAGCGCCGAGAGCGCCGCCTCCTCGTCGCGCTCGTCCGGCTGCTTCGCGCCGTCGGGCGCGGGCTTCGCCGTGCGCGCCGCGTGGCAGATCGCCTTGGCGAGCGGCTGCACGAGCGGCCAGAGAGCGGCCACGGGAGGCGTCACGACCTCCGGGATCCGCGGCGGCTTCACGTCGTCGAGCTGCTCGATCGCGTCCCGGTCGAAGATCGACTCGCAGCGAGCGCGCAGCGCGGCCTCGAAGCGCTCGGCCTTCTCCTTGTCTCCCGCGCGCCGGTAGTGGAAGGCGAGCGAGGCCGCGCTGGCCGCGCCGCCCTCTCTCTTCTCGACGAGCTCGGCGACGCGGCGATGCGTCGTCTGTTTCCTCTCCTCGGAGAGGCCCTTGTAGGTCACGTCCGCGACGACGGAGGAGGTGAACTCGAACTCGCCGCCCTCGGTGTCGCGCACGATCCGCGCGCGCCGCGCGGCCTCGACGAGGTCGAGCGCCTCGCCCTCGCTCCTCTGCTTCCCTCCGATGTTCCTGAGGACCTGGAAGTCGAAGTTCGGGCCGATGACGGCCGCGTCGGCGATCGCGTCCGCCGTCTCCTTGTCGAGCACCGCGAGCTGTCCGCGCACGAGGTCCTCGAGCGTCACCGGGATCGTCTCGGGGATCTCCTTCTGGAGCTGCCAGCCGCCCTCGTGCCGCACGAGCACGGCGGTGGCGATGAGGTACTTGAGGACGCCCTCGATGAAGAGCGGGTTTCCGCGCGAGAGGGCATGGATCTTCTCGAGGAGCGGCGCGGGCGGGCGGAATCCCTGGAGGAGGTGAGTCGCGAGCTCCGCCGTCTGCTCCTTGTCGAGCGCCTCGAGCTCGATCGTCGAGACGTTCGCGTGCTGCGAGAGAGACTCGTGGAAGGCGCCGTAGGGGGCTTCCTCGTCCTTCCACGCATCGGGCCGCGAGCCGCCGCAGAAGAGGACGCGGCCCTCGCGCGGGAGCGTGCGGGCGATGACCTCCAGCGTCGCCTCGTCGGCGTGGTCGATGTCGTCGAACATGATGAGGAGAGGCCGCACGACCGAGAGCGCGACGAGCGTCTCGCAGACCGCGGTGAAGACCGTGATCGAGTGGCCTCCCGCGACCTCTCCCGCCTGCGCGGCGTCCTGCGAGTCGGTGCCGAGGGCCTGGGCGACGGGGCTCCCGGGCTCGGGCGCGATCGCGACCTCTCCCGACTTCCGGCCGGGCGGCTGGGGAGGCTGCGGTCCCGTCTTCCTCATGGGAGCGGGGCGAGTCATCCCGCTCCCCGGAGTCGGGGGAGGAGGCGGCGGGCCGGGGAGCGGCGTCGGAGGCGAGAGCGGCGGCCCCTTCGGCGTGGAGGGCGGCGTGGGCGCGGCCGGCCGTCCCGTCGCCTTCGTGCCGACCGTGTACTGCCCGCTCCCGGGACCGAGCGGAGCGATCGGATGGCCCGGCGGGGGAGTCGGGCTGCTCGGGGGCGGCGAAGGCGCCGGCGGAGCGCCGGTCGAGGGAACGGGCCCGAGCTTCGGGTTGGGCCGCGGGAAGACCCCGCTCGGCTTCGGCGCGGGCGTCGGGTGAGGCCCGGGAGAGGGCGCCTTCGCTTGCCCGTCCTCGGGCCTCGGCGCCTGGCCGGGCGAGACCGGCTTCGCGAGCCGCGTGAGCGCCTCGAGCGCCGCGGCCGTGGAGCGCTTGCTCGTGACGCGCTCCTTGCCCGTCGCGGGGCCCTGGGGCGACTTCTCCAGGGCCTTGATCGCGGCGGCGGCGTTGGCGGCGGCGAAGGCCGTCTCGTGCTCGCGCACCGCCGGGACGATCTCTCCGAGCGCGAGGCGCTTCTCGGTGTCGAGGGCGCGCGCGACGACGTTCAGGGCGTGCGGCTCCGCGCGGAAGTAGCGCTCGAGGAGACCCGAGATCGCCTTGTAGGCGTCCTCGCGTCCGACCGGCGTGCACTTCTCGAGGAGGCAGACGAGGTCGCGCTCCTTCGAGTAACGGACGAGCTCCGAGAGGAACCGGGTCTTCCCGATCCCCGGCGGACCCTCGACGAGGACGAAGGCGTTCCTCCCCTGGGAGACGATGTCGACGGAGTCCCCGAGCGCGTTGAACGCGCTCTCGCGCCCGACGACGGCGCGCGAGGGGAAGCCGGCGAGGGCGTCGAGGTCCGCGACCTCGATCTGGCCCTCGACGAGCGACGCCGACGTGACCCGGTTCTTGCCCGTGCGCTTCGAGTAGTAGAGAGCCTTGTCCGCGCGGTCGACGAGCTCCTCGCCGCCCTTCGCGTCCTGGG
>JACQDU010000353.1 GCA_016200955.1 bacterium | reverse complement strand
GGATGAAGAGAAGGTCGCGGTTCTGGAGCGTCATGTACTCGGCCGCGCTCCGGATCGCGGACGGCCCGACCGTGAAGAGCTTCCGCAGCATCTCGCGGAAGTTGGGGTAGTAGAAGTCCGGCATCCCCATGGCCTTGTGCTCGATGATCTCCTCGGGCGACGCGCCGTTCGCGACGCACGCGCCGATCACCGAGCCCGCCGAGATGCCGATGTACATGTCGAAGTCGCGGATCCCGAAGTCGTAGAGCGCCTTGACGCTCCCGGCCTCGTTGAAGCCGCCGAGGATCCCGCCGCCCGCGAGCACCAGCGCCGTCCGCCCGCGCTTGCGCTCGACGTCGAGGATGCGCGGGAGGTAGCCCTTCAACTGCTCGACCGAGCGCAGGTGGAAATCCACCTCGTGGCGCCGGCCCCACTCGCACGAGTCGATGCTCGCGTCCTCGTTCACCAGCAGCATCTTCCCGAGGAACCCCGCCGCGCGGATCGCCCGCACCACCGAGAACGCCGCCTCCTTCGGGCGGCCGGCGAAGTTCATGATCACGAGGTCGATGTAGCGGTCGAGGAGCGAGATGCACGTGTCGACCCCGTTGACGGACCACACGTCGAGCTGCCGCCCGGTATGCGCGATGTAGTCGCGCACCTGCCCGCGCGCCTCCTCGATCCGCCGCTGGTCGTCGCTGAGGATGACGATCCGCTCGATGATCCGATCGGGGTGGTCGGTCACGCGTGGTCCCTCCTGGCTCCTCCTAAGTATAGCACCCAGGGCCGACGAGATACAACCGCGTTGCTGCGGAAATGGATAGGGCGTATCAGGTAACGATCGCGCCGCGATGCGTCATAACACCGGCTTTACGGCAACCGGCGTTCGTGCTCTCATCGCGCCTTCTCCCAGGAGGGTCCCCCATGCTCCAGATCGTCGCCGCGCTCGGGTTCGGGCTCGGCCTCTTCCTCGCGCCGCCCGCGGGGGTGACGCGCGAGACGCTCCCGAACGGGCTCGACGTGTTGATCGAGGACCGCCCCGGCACGGAGACCGTCGCCGTGCGCGTCTACGTGAGGACCGGCTCGCTCAACGAGGAGCCGTTCCTCGGCGCGGGGATCTCGCACCTCTACGAGCACCTCCTCGCGGGCGGCACGACGACGACGCGCGGCGAGAAGGAGACGGCCGAGATCCTGCGCTCGATCGGCGGCGTCATGAACGCGTACACGAGCTACGACCTGACGTGCTACCACGTCACGACGACGGGCGAGCACGCCGCGACGGCGATCGACCTCCTCGCCGACTGGATGCGCAACAACACGCTCGATCCGCGCGAGGTCGCGCGCGAGACCGAGGTCGTCCAGCGCGAGCTCGAGAAGGACGAGGACGAGCCGGCGAACGTCCTCTGGCGCCTCCACATGGAGACGGCGTACCGGCGGAGCCTCATCCGGTTGCCCGTGATCGGCTACAAGAGCAACATCCGGCGGATCACGCGCGACGACCTCGTCCGCTTCTACAAGGAGCGCTACGCCCCGAATAACGCCGTCCTCGTGATCGTGGGCGACGTGCGCGGCGGGCCCCTGCTCGAGCGCGCGCGGGCCGCGTTCGGCCCGTGGGAGCGGCGGACGCTGCGCGCGGGCGTGCTCCCGTCGGAGCCGCCGCAGACGGCGCCGCGCCGCGCCGAGCGCGAGATGCCGGTCTCGGTCGCGTCGGTGAAGATCGGCTGGCCGTCGGTCGACCTCCTGAGCCCCGACCTCTACGCGCTCGACGTGCTCGCGTTCGTCCTCGGGCAGGGCGAGTCGGCGCTCCTGAAGCAGCAGCTCGTGGACGAGAAGAAGCTCGCGACGGCCGTCGCGACGAGCTCGTGGACGCCGAGCTTCGGCGCGGGCCAGTTCATGATCGACCTCGAGGTGCCGGAGGCGGGGAAGGTCGAGGAGGCGATCGAGGCGGCGATGAAGGCCGCGCGGGCGCTCGAGGGGCGGGTGGCGCACCGGGCGGAGGGGATGGCGGAGCGGCTCGCGAGAGCGAAGAAGCAGAAGATCGCCGAGCACGTGTTCGCGATCGAGAAGAACGAGGGCAGGGCGGAGAGCGTGGCGCAGGACTGGATCGGGACCGGCGATCCGTGGTTCAGCGAGAGGTATGTGGAGCGGGTGCAGAGCGTCAGCGTGGACGATCTGGGGCGGGTGGCGAGGCAGTATCTCGATCCGGAGAAGGTGACGGTGACGGTGGTGAGGCCGGCGGGAACGGGCTCGGGCACGGGCTCGGGGACGGGAACGGGCACAAGGCAAGAGGCACAAGGCACGGGCACGGAAACGGGCGCGGGCACGAGGAAGGTCGTGCTCGAGACGGGCCTGGTGGTGGTGATGAGGCCGATGGCGGCCGCGAAGGGCGTGGCGATGCAGGCGAGCTTCGCGGGGG
>JACQDU010000352.1 GCA_016200955.1 bacterium | reverse complement strand
GGGCGACTTTCGTCGCCCCCGCCCCCTACTTTCCCTTGAGCCGGCGGGCGCGGAACGACGCCATGAGGTCCATGAAGAGCTTCGCGTCTCCCTCGTTCCCGTACATGACCTTCGCCGTGAGCTGATCCGAAGGGCCGTAGAGGTAGACGTTGTGGTTCTCGTAGAGCTCGAGCTTGGTCAGGTTCGCGTAGAAGATCCGCGCGTTCTGCGGGCTGGTGCCGACGGGGATTCCGTAAGCGCCGTGGATGACCTGGTTCCACTTCCAGTCCACGTAGTCGTCGGTCGCCTCGCAGACCATGATCTTCGGGTCCTGCGCTCGCGCCATCGTCTCCTGGAGCCGCTTCCTCCCCTCCTCGGGCCCGAGCTTCTCGACCGCCGTCTCGTCGGGAGTGTAGTTGACGAGAGGGATGCAGCCGGCGAGCGCGGCGGAGGCCGCGAGGAGCAGCGGAGCGGCGAGAACAGCGCGGTAGAGCGGTCTTCCGACCATCGGTCCAGTCCTTTCGGGCGAGCCGGCTACTTGCCCGCGTTGGCCTCGTGGTGCTTCTGCGCTTCCATGAGGAAGTTGAGGAGGAGGTTGTCGAGCGCGTCGCCGTCTTCCTTGGAGTTCTGATGGCCGTAGTGGCTCACGGTGTGGAGGACGCGGCCGCCCTTGGAAGCGACCGACCACTCGCCCGTGGCCCGGCTCTGAGCGCCCGTCACGGTCACCTTGCGCTCCTGCGTCGGGCCGACGCGGAAGGTCACGGCGACCGCGATGTTGCCCCGGACGAGCTTCGCGAGCTCATCGCGATCGAGGTCCTCGCTCTCGATGAGCACGTAGACGTGATCGTGGTCGTGGATCTCGATGATCGGGCTGTCGTCCTCGATGTCCCACTTGCGCTTGAGCTCCTCGGCCGGGCTCTCCTCGCGCGTCGTGGTCTTCCCCGCGTTCGGGTCGTCGCCCGGCGGCTTGGGAGCGGGCTTGGGCAGGTCCCAGACGCCTCGCATGAGCGGGTGAGTCGTGTTCCCCTTGCCGGGGCTTATGCGGATCGCGAACCTCGGGATCCAGCCGCCGCCCGGGATCTTCTGGCGGATCGTCGTCGCCGCCTTGGTCGATTCGCGTGTCTGGGGGTCGAGGCCCGGGCCGGGCATCATGCTGATCTTGTCGGGCCAGAGCTGGCCCGTGGACTCGACGAGGCCCCAGTCCTCGGTGTAGAGGAAGCCGCCCTCCTCCACCCACTTCTTGATCTTCTCGAGCGTCGCCTTCGAGAGAGCGTAGCTGCCCCAGTCGTGCTTCGGGCACTGCGGGTTGCAGATCGTGAAACGGCGGTTCGACATCGGCCCGTCCTTGTTCGTGCAGTCCGGGCACCGGCAGCACTTGATGACGTAGTGGCAATTGATGAGGAGAGCGTAGGCGTCGATCAGGTACTTGTCGGGGTTCTTCTCGAAATCGGCGCGCTTGACGACCTTGTGCGGGTACTCGTGCTTCTGGAGGATGTCCTGCACGCTGTCGTAGTCGAAGTCGTTGTACTCGGGCTTGCTCTCCGGGCTGAAGGCGGCGAGCACGATCACGTTCTTCTTCTTCTGCTTCGTGATCGTCGTGCCGCGCTCGAGGTCGCGCGGTCCGGTGGTGCCGCCCGCGGCGCTGTTCGTGGCCTCGGGGACTCCCTTCGGCTTCTGCTCCTTCCACCACCCTTCCCAGTTCGCGATGTCGCCCTTGTCCTGGCCGGCGATCGAGACGAGGGCGGACGTGAGGCGCGCCTTGAGCTGCGGGTCGCCCTTGTCCTCGCGCTTGAGGCCCTCGATCAGGGCGTCGACCGCATCGGCGCTCCGGCACTTCGCGAGCTGGTCCACGGCCACGAGCTGGAGGTCGTAGACGCCGTCCTTCAGGATCTTCGCGAGAGGGACCGCGACGTAGTTCGAGGGGTTGTTCTGGAGGCGGAAGAGGAGGTCGCGCGAGAGCGCCAGGCCTGCCTTGTCCTTCTGGTGCCCGATGATGTAGTTGCCCAGCTCCTCGAGCTCGGCCGATCCCTCGAAGCCGGTCGCGGCGCCGCTGACCTGGTAGTAGACCTCGCGGTCCTCGGTCTTCTCCGCGAGCTTGATGAGGATGTCGAACGACTCCTTCCCTCCGGCCTGGATCAGCTCCTCGCACGCCTTCTTGATCTTCTGGCCATCGTGGGAAGCGATCCCTTCGTTGAGCGCCTTCGTCGCCGCCGCACGGTCGGCCCCCAGGACCAGGCTCGCCGCCACCATCACCGCGCCGAGCGCGGGAAGAACACGCAGAGCAGGCTTCATGCGACCCTCCACTAACCCGGAGATTGTAACCAGGAGAGGCCCACGAATGTCGCGCTCACGTATCGCCGTAAGACGTTGAACCCGGGGGTCCTCGGGGCTATCGTCGCCCGCGTGAGCGACGCCCCGCCTCGCGAGGAGCGCGTCCCGGCCCGAGACGCCGCCGCGAGCGGGCCTCGCGCCCTCACGCTCGCGCTGGGAGCCGCGCCGCTCCTCGCTCTCGCGGCGGTCGCCATCGTGCACGGTCTCCGCCCTGGGTCAACACGAACTGGCTCGCGCAGGTCGTCCTCTGGCTGCTCCACCGCGCGGGAGGGATCGAGCTCGACTGGCTCCTGGGCCTCGCGCTCCTCCTCGGAGCCACGGCGCTCGCTCACGCGAGGACGGCGAGCAGGGCCGGGGGCTCCGCGTGGGGGACGATCCCCGCGACGTTCTTCGTGCTCGTCTCTCTCATGACCGGCTCGACCGTGAGGCCGCAGGGCTGGTCGTTCCTCCTCCTCGCGCTCGCGCTCCTCCTCGCGGAGAAGATCCGGGAGAGAGAGACGGCGAGAGGCGCCCTCGGCCTCGGTGCCGCGCTCGGAGCCGTGCTCGCGCTCGCGATCCAGCTCCACGGAGCGTTCGTCTTCTCCTTCGTCGCCGTCTTCCTGGTCCTCGTGGGAGGCGTCTGGGAGCTCCTATGCAAAGATGCAAGAGCGCGCCCGGTCCACGTCTGGGCCCTCGTCCTCGCGCTCGCCCTCGGCCTCCTGGGAGCGCTCGTCCACCCTCACGGGAGCGAGGCGCTCCTCCACCCGCTCCGTTACGCGAGCCCCGAGCTCCGCGAGATCAACGAGATGGTCCAGGAGCTGAAGCCGCCCGACTTCCTCGCGCCCGAAGGGCAGTTCGTGGAAGTCGCGGTCCTCCTGCTCCTCGCGCTCGCGCTCGTGGGAAGGACGGCGTGGCGCGCGGCCGATGTGCTCCTGCTCCTCGCCTTCGCGCACCTCGCGTGGACGCGCTCGCGGGGCCTCCACTACTTCGCGATCGCCGCCGCGGCCCCGATCGCGGAAGGGATCTCGGGCGCTCTCTCGCCGCCTCGTGGGCCCGTCCCGCTCCGGGCGCTCCTCCTCCTCCTCGAGCGTCTCGAGCCTGCCGCGCGGGTCTTCGCCCGCTTCGCGCCCGCGGCGCTCGGAGCGGCGTTCCTGGCGAACGCGCTCGCGAGCGTACCCGCGCTCTCTCCCGGGAGAGCGGGCGATGTCAGGTCGCCCCGTCTCGCATCGCACGCCGACGTCGCCGACGTCGCGAGCTTCATCGCGGCGTGGAACCCTCCGGGCGAGATCTGGAACGAGCCCGAGCAGGGAGGGACCCTCATCTGGAAGCTCTGGCCCGCTCGCAAGGTGTTCATCGACGGGAGAGGCGACCTCCACGCACGCGCCGGCACCTTCCACGACTACGTCGTCGTCTGGGACGTGCGCGAGAGCTGGGACGCCGTGCTCCGCCGGCAAGGCTGCGACGTGTGCGTCGTCACGAAGGAGCGCGAGGGATCCCCGTCGTCGCGCCTTCTCCCCGTGCTCCTCGAGTGCGACTGGCCCGTCGTCTACCAGAACCGGACGGTCGCGCTCCTCGTGAGGCCCGACTCGCGCGCCGAGCGGTCGCTCTCCCGGAGGGCTCCCGGGAGACGTTGAGCCCTCCTCTCTTTAAACGGAGAGCGCGAGTCGGCGTCAACGCTTCGTCTTCGGGAGCTGCTCGAGCTGCTCG
>JACQDU010000447.1 GCA_016200955.1 bacterium | reverse complement strand
GGATGGGGGGCTTACGCGCCCCCCGGATTTCTTGCGCTGCACGCAGGGTGAGCGAGGCCCTGCGGGCCTCGCTCGGATGTTGCCTACACGCTCCCCCCGCGGTGAGCGACGCCCTGCGGGCCTCGCTCGGTTCGCTTCGCTCACTTGGACCGCCTCACGGTGGCGGGAAGCTCGACGGTGAACGTCGATCCCTGCCCGAGCACGCTCACGACGGAGATCCTTCCACCGAGCATGACCGCGAGGCGGCGGCAGATCGAGAGCCCGAGCCCCGTCCCGCCGTAAGGACGCGTCGGGCTGTTGTCCACCTGATGGAAGTCCTCGAACAGCTTCGCCTGGTCGGCCCCGGAGATCCCGATCCCCGTGTCCTCGACGGCGATCTTCACGACCTCGGCCTTCATGTCGTGGCGGCCGCGGATCGTGACCGACCCGCGCGGCGTGAACTTGAGCGCGTTCGTGAGCAGGTTCAGGACGATCTGCTTCACCTTCGCGCGGTCGCTCCGGAGCTTCGGAAGCCCCGGCGCGAGGTCGGTCGTCACCTCGAGCTTCGAGCGCGAGACGATCGGATCGAGCTCCGCGAGGACCTCGGCCGTCAGGTCCGGGAGCGCGAACTTGCTCAGGTTGAGCGGCATACGGCCGGCTTCGATCCTCGTGATGTCGAGGATCTCGTTGATGAGAGTGAGGAGGTGCCGCGAGTTCGAGTCCACGCGCGTCAGGCTCTTCTTCTGGGCCGGGCTGAGCTCTCCCGAGACTCCCTGGAGGAGCATGCTCGTGTAGCCGAGGACGGCGTTGAGCGGCGTCCGGAACTCGTGCGACATGTTCGCGAGGAAGCGCGACTTCAAGGCCGACGCCTGCTCGAGCTCGATGTGCTGGCGCCGGAGGACCTCGTTCTGCTGCGCGAGCTCGGCCGTCGCCGACTGGACCTTGACCTCGAGCTGCTCGGTGAGCGCCCGGAGCTGCTCGTAGAGCTGCGCCTTCTGGAGCGCCTCGGTGCGGTCGTGGAGGATCGTCACGACCGCCGTGAGCTCGCCACGCTCCGAGAGGACCTTGCCCGCGATCGCCTCGACCGGGATCGCCACGCCGGACGCGGGGTCGACGAGGCCGATCTCGCCGCGCCACCGAATCTCGTCTCCGCTGAAGAGGAGGTTCGAGACGAACGAGTAGAAGTGGGCGTCGTTCGCCCGCACGCGGAGCTGCGCCTCGGGGCCGACGTCCTTCGACGCGACGAACAGCTTCTCCGCCGGAGCGTTCGTGAGCGCGATGTCGCCCGAGGGGTCCGTCACGAGGATCGGGTCGGCGACGTTGTCGATGATGAGCTCGAGCCGGTGGCGCTCCGCGCGCACGTCCGCCTCGGCAACCTTGAGTCGCCCGTAGCTCTCGCGGATCTCCTCGGTCGCGCGGCCGAGGTCGGTCACGTTCCGCAAGATCGAGACGATGCAAGGCCCGTCCTTGCGGTCGATGAAAGGAGAGGTGAGGAGCTCGAAGAGGAGGTCCGATCCCTCGGTCGGGTCCACGAGAGGCAGCTCGTAGCGCTGCGTCCCGGAGCGGTCCATGGCGCTCCCCGAGAGAGCGGCCGAGAGGAGCATGTTGTTGAGCGCGACCGCGCGGCGGCGCCCCTCGCTGTCGTCGTCTCTCGCCGTGAAGAGGCGCTCGGCGCGCGAGTTCGCGACGATGAGCCGTCCCTCGGTGTCCGTGAGGAGGATCGGATCCGTGACGGCGTTCAGGATCGTGTAGAGGAGCGTCCGCTCGCGCGAGAAGCGCGCCTCGGCGGCGGCGTCGCTCGCGCGCATGCGCCCGAGCTTGGAACCCAGCGCGGAGGCGGCCCAGTGAATGACGGCGTCGAGGACCGGCTCTCGCGCGCTCGCGAGGAGGATGCCCGTCGGATTCCCGTCGCTCGCGGAATCGAGCGACATGAGAGGGATCGCGTGCAGCGAGACTCCCTCGCCGAACGGGTTCGTCGTCTGGCCTTGCCTGGCGGAGAAGAAGGCGGGGGCCTTCTTCTCGAGCACGCGCACGAGAGGGTTGGACCGGTCCTCGAGGTCGAGCACGAGCTCGTCGGGCGAGCCGGGGATCCCGAAGCCCGCGATGCCGACGAGCCGCTTCGTGTCGACGTCCACTCCCGCGACGAGCGCGTGCTCGATCCCGGCGTACCGGGCGAGCCAGTCGAGGCACCGCTGGGCGCACGAGGTCGCCTCGGAGCTCCTGAGGAGAGCTTCGGTGAGCGCGAGCTTCGCATCGGCGCCGACCGCCGAGCTCTCCCGGATCGAGGCCCTTCGCGCGACCCTGACCACGTCTTACTTCCGGCGCTTCCTGGCGCGGTGGCGCGTCTTCCCGTCCTGGTCGTCGCGCCCGTTGCCCCGGCTCGCGAGCCTGTCCGTCTTGCTCTTGAGCTCGGCGCGCAGGGCCTTGTTCTCCTCGAGGAAGTTGCGCGGAGCGGCGCCCGGCGCGATTTCCGTGGGCGGTCGAGAGACCTGGGCGACCTGGCTCACCGCCTCGGAGTACTTGAGGTAGGTGTCGATCGACGCGACGACGACGCGCGCCTCGACCGTGATCAGGTCGATGCCGACGAGCGAGACGCGCACCCACGCGTCGATCACGATCCCCTTGTCGAGGACCCGGTCGAGCACGTCGATCAGGCTAGAGCCGCCTGATGCTCTCTCAACGGGCATTGTTGCCTCTCCTTCTGTGCTTCGAGTCTTTCCTCGTGCCTTCGAGGGATCGCCTTGGGCCGGAAGCCGTCAACGCGGCGACCTTCCGCTCGAGGGCCTGGATCTGCTTCGCGAGCGCTTCGTCGTGGCGCGGGGAGCGCCCCCACTTCCCGGGCGCGAGGTACTTGTCGTAGAGCCACCAATCGAGCCCGATCTCCTGCGCCTTGTCGAGCGAGCAGACGATGAGGCGGATCCGGATCGTGAGGAGCTCGACCTCGGCGAGGGAGATCTTGATGTCGCCCGCGATGACGAGGCCCTTGTCGAGGATGCGGTCGAGGATGTCGACGAGCCCGCTCGACTGCGGCCGGATCGGATGGAGCCCTGTCTGTTCCACGGCTCGTCCTCACAAATCGGAAGCGGCCCGATCGACGGGTTATAGCAGGGTCTTGCGTCTGGAACGTTTCGAGCGTGAAAACATCGTTCCCGGGAACGTGCGCCCAAGCGAGCCGGTCCGACGGGCTCGGACCGCCAGACCATAGCATTTCCGCCGGGTGTGCGCTTCCCGCGCCGGGGCCGCAAGCTCAGGGCCCGCGCGGGATCTCGACCGTGAAGGTCGAGCCCTTCCCCGGGCGGCTCGCGACGCGGATCTTCCCCGAGTGGGCCTCGACGATCTGGCGCACGATCCAGAGGCTCAGGCCGGGGCCGCGGCCCTGTGCGCGCGCCGTCCGGTCGGCGCGCTCGAAGAGGCGCGCTTGCCTCTCGGGCTCGATGCCGATCCCCTGGTCCGAGACCGCCACGCGAGCGAGCGTCTCGTCCCCGCTGACCTCGACGGAGACGGGCGCTCCTCGCCCGAACTTGATCGCGTTCTCGAGGAGGTTCGAGAGCACGACGTCCAGGCGAGCGCGGTCCCAGCGACCGACGACGCTCCCCTGGGAGCGCACGTCGATGGTCGAGCCCGCTCGGTCGGAGTCGTCCTTCGCGCGCGCGGCCACCTCCCGCGCGAGCCCCGCGAGGTCGATCTCCTCCGACCTGAGCTTGAGGCGACCCGCCGCGATCCGCGAGCCGTCGAGGAGAGCGTCCACGAGCTTCTCGAGCCGGAGCGTCTTCTCCCGGACCAGGGCGAGCGCGGCCCCGAGGTCCTGGGCCGGGAACGGCGCCTTGTGGGCGTCGAGGAGGACCGCCTCGACCTGCGCCTGGAGCGCCGCGAGCGGCTTCTTGAGCTCGTGCGAGGCGATCCCGAGGAAGTCCTCGCAGGCGCGGGCGGTGTCGGCGGCCTCGAGGTAGAGCTTCTCGAGCCGCTCCATGGCGCGCTTCCGGCCCGTCACGTCGCGGACGATCGCGAGGACGATCGGCGCGCCGTCCGTCTCCACGCGGCCCGCGGAGACGTCGGCGAAGACGGTCTTCCCGTCGGGCCGCTTGACCTCGAGGTCGCGGACGCGCGCGCGCCCCTCGAGGAGGAGGCGCGGGTCGCAGCGGAAGATCAGCTCGAACCGGCTCCCGACGATGTCGCGGGCGGGCCGTCCGAGGAGGTCCTCCGCGCGGCGGTTCGCCTCGAGCACCTTCCCCTGGGCATCGAGCGAGAGGATCGCGTCGTTCGCGTGCTCGACGAGGCTCCGGTAGCGCTTCTCCGACGCGCGCAGGCGAGCGAACGACCCGGCGAGGGAGACGGCCTGCGCCATCTGCGTCGCCACGGTCCTCGCGAAGTGAGACCAGTCCGGCTCCGTGAGGTCGCGCCGGCTCGAGCCCATGAAGAGCGCCCCGAGCGTCTCCCCGTGGACGGCGAGAGGGAAGAGGAGCGCCGAGCGGGCCTCGGCCCGGGAGAGGAGATCGGCGTCCACGCTCGCGGGGGGCGTCCTCGGGAGAGCGTGCGCGAAGCCCTCTCTCACGACTTCTTCCAGGAGACGGCCCTGGCCGAAGAAACGGGCGAGCTCGTCTCTCTGGTCGTCCCGGAAGCCGCTCGCCGCGCGGAGGCGGAGCGCGCCGCCGTCGGGGTCGGCGAGGAAGACGGCTCCCGCGGAGACGCCTCCCGCCTCGAGGCAGCACGAGAGCGCGTCCTCGAGCGCCGAGTCGATCTCGAGCGAGCGCGAGAGCGCGTCCGTGACGGAGCTCAGGACCGAGAGGCCCGCGGCCTGCGTCGTGCACGTCTGGATCAGCTCGGTGCTCGTCACGGCCTGCTGCTCGAGGTGCTTGAGGAAACGGTGCGCGTGCGTGAACGCCTTCCCGGTGTCGGGAGCGGGCGAGCGCGGCGTCGGCCGGTCGTGGACCGGGGCGCTCCCGTTCCTCTTGCGCGCCGTCAGGTCGAGGAGCGCCTCGATGAGAACGGCCATGTCGTGCGTGCGGGGAACGACCCTGTCCGCTCCCGTGTTCTTCGCGAGCTCCCGCCCGTCCTCGGCGACGGGGCTCGACGAGAACAGGACGATCGGGATGCGGTTGAGCGCCGGGTCTCCCCTCACGGCGAGGCAGAGCGCGAAGCCGTTCATGGCCGGCATGAGGAGGTCGCTCGCGATCGCGTCGGGCGGGTCCTCGAGCGCCTTCTCGAGCGCGGCGTCGCCTCCGGCCGCGAGCTCGACGCGGAAGCCGATCTCGGAGAGCCGGAACGCGATGAGCTTCCTTTGCGTGGCGTCGTCGTCCACGACGAGGACCCTGAGGCCCGCGCCGGCCTTCTCCTGCGTCTCCTCGTTCTCTCGCTTCTCGCCCTCGAGGGGCAGGTAAAACGAGATCGCCCGGAGGAGCCGCGAGGGCTCGACGGGCTTCACGAGGAGCGCCGTGAACCCGGCCGCGAGCGCGCGCCCTTCCTCGCTCTTCGAGAGGAAGCCCGAGTAAGCGATGATCGGGAGCTCCGCTCCTCCCGGGAGCTTCCTGAGCTCGGCGACGAGCGCCATGCCGTCCCGGTCCGGGAGCAGGATGTCCTGGAGCACGAGGTCGGGCGCGCCCTTCGCCATGACATCGAGCGCCGTGTCGCCGTCGGGCGCGGAGACGACGTCGTATCCAGCTCCCGTGAGCGTGACCGAGACCAGCTTCATCGTGACCGGGTTGTCCTCGACGACGAGCACCGTGGGCCTCGCCATGGGTCACCTCTCGGGTGGTATTCCCGCCCGCCCGCGGGCGAGATAGCCGCGGATCGTCGCGGCGAAGCGCCGCGTGTCGATCGGTTTCGTGATGTAGCCGTCGCAGCCCGCGGCGAGCGCGCGCTGCTCGTCGCCCTTCATCGCGTACGCCGTGAAGGCGACGATCGTCGTGGTGCTCGTCTCCGGGTCCGCGCGGAGGCGCTCGACGAGCTCGAGGCCGCTCATGCCCGGGAGCTCCACGTCCATCAAGATGAGCCGGGGAGAGAAGCTCTCCACGAGGGCGAGCGCCTCGGACGCGTTGGCCGCCGTCCGGACGGTGAATCCGTCGTCCTCGAGGAGCACTGACGCGAGCTTCTGGTTCGCGAGGTTGTCGTCCACGACGAGCAGGCGCTCACCGCCCACGGGCACCTCCGGGCGAGGGAACGTGCGCTTGCAGGCTCTCGAGGAGGACGGACATGCCGTCCTTGAGCTTGTCCACGACGAGCTCGGCCGAGGACTCGAGCCGCGCGCGCTCGCTCGCGGTGAGGTCCTTTCCCGTCCAGACGATCACGGGAGCGCGGCCCTGCGGCGACTTCTTGAAGCGCTCGAGGAAGCCGAAGCCGTCGAGGCCGGGCATGAGGAGGTCGACGACGACGGCGGAGGGAGCCTCGCGCTCCGATGCGAGGAGACCGGTCGCGGCGTCCGTGCAGCCGATCGTGCGGTAGCCCGCCTCGCGGAGCACGGTCTCCATGACCGAGACGGACTCCGGGTCGTCGTCGATCACGAGGACCGGCCCTCCTCCTCCGGGCGAGGCCCCGATCCGCCGGAGCGACGAGAGGAGGTCGTCCGGGACGACGGGCTGGACGAGGAAGTCCTGCACGGCGAACCCCGCGGCGCTCTCCTTCTCCGCGACGACGGAGACGACGATCGTCGGCGTGTTCCGGTTCGGGCCGCCCGCGCGCATGGCGCGGAGGACGTTCCACCCGCTCGCATCGGGCAAGAGCAGGTCGAGCGTCACGGCGTCGAACGTCCGCTCCTGGCAGCGAGCGATCGCCTCGGCGCCGCTCGCGGCCGTCTGGACGGCGTATCCGGCCCTCGAGAGCGTGCGCGCGAGCCAGGCGCGGTCGCCCTCGTCCGCCTCGACGACGAGGATCGTGGGCGCTCCGGGCCGGGGCGCGCTCTCCTCGCCGTTCGCGAAGCGGGGGAGGACGATGTGGAAGACGCTCCCTCGCCCCGGCTCGCTCTCGACGCCGACCTGGCCTCCCTGGGCCTCGGCGAGCCGCTTCGTGAGAGCGAGCCCGAGCCCGGTCCCGGCCTGCCTTCCCCCGCGGCTCGTCTCCAGTTGATGGAAGTCGACGAAGATCCGCTCGAGGTCCTCGCGCTTCATGCCGGCGCCGGTGTCCTCGACCTCGACGCGGAAGGCATCCGCGCCCTCGCGCAGGGCGCGCACGACGACGCGCCCGCCGTCTCCCGTGAACTTGAGCGCGTTCGAGAGGTAGTTGTAGAGGACCTGCTTCAGGCGCGAGGGGTCCGCGTGGACCACGCCGAGAGCGGGGTCGACCTCGGTCTCGATCCGGATCCGCTTCGCCGCGGCGAGGGCTCCCAGGACGTCGCGCACCTCCTGGACGAGCGCCTCGAGCTCGATCGGCTCGGCGTGGAAGTCCATCTTCCCCGCCTCGACCTTCGCGAGGTCGAGCACGTCGTTCACGATCCTCAGGAGGTGCTGGGAGCTCGTGAGGATGTCCCCCAGGAACTCCTTCTGCTGGGCGCTGATCGCTCCGGCGCGGCCGTCGTGCACGATCTCGCTGAAGCCTATGATCGCGTTCAGGGGAGTCCTGAGCTCGTGCGACATGCTCGCGACGAACTCGCTCTTCCTCCGGCTCGCCTCCTCGAGCTTCCGGTTCTTCCGGTCGAGCTCGTCGAGGAGCCGCTTCCTCTCCGTGACGTCGCGGAAGACGACGACGCCGCCCACGGGGCGGCCTCTCTCGTCGAGGAGAGGAGCTCCGTTCACCGAGATGAAGATCCCGTGAGGGACCGTCTCGTTCCTGACGAACAGCTCGAAGTCCGAGACCGTCTCCCCGCGGACCGCGCGCACGAGCGGGAAGACCTCGGTCGGACAGCGCGTCGTCCGGTCCGGCAGGAAGCACCCGTGAGCGCGAGGCCAGTCCTCGAGCGTGCTCGGGACCGGTCCGATCCCGAGGATCTTCCCGGCCGCGGGGTTGAAGAACAGGATGCGTCCTTGTTCGTCCGCGACGACGACGCCGTCCGCGAGGCTGGCCAGGATCGAAGGGCAGATCCTCGTGTGGAAGACCCCGCTCGCCTGACTTGCGATCTCGGCCACGAGCCCTCCCGGGCAAGGCGCACTCGTGGCCGTGCAACCCGAGGCGCCGCATTCGCCGCGCTTCCGCTCCCGTCCCAGCTCGCGGGAGTCCGACCCTTGCGGGCTTGCAACGGGCGCACCGACCCGCGCGCCGTCGGAGCGGGCGCGATTTCCGCCGGCGAGTGGAACGTTCCGCGCAGGGCGAGGGAAAGATGCGATCCAGACGGATCGGTCCGGCTGGAACGATGTCGTCCTCGTTCCCCGGGAGGCTTAGGGAAGGACGAAGGCCGGGGATCCGGGCATGAGATGGATCATCGTGTCCCCCGCCCTCGACATCGAACGTGTCGAGGCATGGGCGAGGCCGAAAAACGCGGCGCTTCCTCCATGAGCCGCAGGGCCAAGGATCACGTGCTCTCCGCGAAACGAAGGCACGGTGGGCACATGACTTGCTCTTAGGAAAGGTTGGGTCTCGCGTTTCGACGCCGTGCGAGACGCAGGTGAGGCGGGACAAATGAGCGTCCACGGGAGCCGGGGTCGAGCAACCCCGGGAGCTTGCATCCACCCCGCCGCGCCCGCGGGCGCGCGGCGGCTCCGTGTCGGGGCGATGCCTGGCACGGCCGGGTGACGCGTGGTCCCCGAGCTCGACCCGACCGAGGGCGCGGACGCCGGATCGCGGGAGGAAGCCTTCCGCCGGTCGATGTCCGAGGCTCCGAGCTGTCCGATCCCCGGCCCGTGCGGGCGCTGCGCCTCGACCGGGCCTCACCTCTGCATCCTGGGAGACATCCTCCAGTGGGGGCAGCCGACCGAGATCGCGGTCGGCGTGGCGCTCGAGTTCTTCGCCGACCTCCCCCCGCGCGAGGCGGAGGAGGAGCTCCTCTCGCGACTCTGCCGGCGGCACCGGCGAGAAGCGGCGATCGTTCTCTCGGGGCGAGCGCTCCGCACGTGGGCGCTCCCGGCGGGTCCGGTGACGCCCGCTCTCCCGCATTGCGCGGGGACGCCGCGACCCGACGTGATCGCGGACACCCCGGACCCCGAGGAGGCGGAGCCCAGGAGCCGCTGATCCACGGCGCTGGTCGGGACTCTCAGCGCGACCAGGCCAGCCATTTCTTCGCGAGTCCCGCGACGAACGGCGTGAGCCGCGTCCGGTTGTAAGCGTCGCCGGCTCTCTTCAGCGCCTCGGCCTGAGTCGGGTAAGGGTGGATCGTCCCCGCGATCGTCCCGAGCCCGAGCCCGCCCACGATCGCGAGCGTGATCTCGGAGATCATCTCTCCCGCGTGAGCGGCGACGATCGTCGCTCCGAGGATCCGGTCGGTCCCTCGCCGCACGAGGACCTCGACGAAGCCTTCGCTCTCCCCGTCGATGACGGCGCGGTCCACGTCGCGGAGCTCCTCCGTGAACGCCTGGACCTCTATCCCGCGCTCCCGGGCGTTCCTCTCGTGGAGCCCGACGTGCGCGACCTCGGGGTCGGTGTAGGTGCACCAGGGGACCGTGAGCGCGCTCACGCGCTTCCGGCCCGGGAAGAGCGCGTTCTGGATCGCGATCCTCGCCATGGCGTCGGCCGCGTGCGTGAACTTGAGGGGCGAGCAGATGTCGCCCGCCGCGAGGACCCGCCGGTTCGTCGTCCGGAGGAAGTCGTCCACGTGGACGCCGCTCTTGTCGCCCGGCCGACTCCCGCGAGGACCTCGTCCGCGACGATCTCTCTCCTCGAGCCTTCCTGCTCGAGCGAGATCGTCTTCTCTCGCTTCCCCGATGCTTCGCGGGAGGAGACCCGCTCGATCTTCGCTCCCGCGAGGATCGTGACGCCGTCTCGCTCGAGCGCCGCTCGCACGCGGCGCGCGGCCTCCTCGTGCTCCCGGGGCAGGATCCGCGGGAGCGCCTCGAGGAGCACGACCTGCGCTCCCAGCCGCGCGAAGGCCTGCGCGAGCTCGCAGCCCACGGGGCCCGCTCCGATGACGGCGAGCCGGGCGGGCAGGCTCTCGAGGGAGAAGACGCTCTCGTTCGTGAGGAAGCCGGTCTCGGAGAGGCCCGGGATCGGGAGCGGCGCCGCGCGCGCCCCCGTGGCGATGAGCGCCTTCCTGAACTCGAGCGTCTTCCCCGGGACGGCGACCGAGGTCGCGTTCGCGAAGCTCGCCTCTCCCAGGAAGACCTCGACTCCGAGCCCCCGGAAGCGCTCGGGGGAGTCGTGGACGGCGATCCCGTCGCGCACGCGCCGGAGGCGCTCCATGACCGCGGGGAAGTCGACCCGGGCTCCCTCGACGCGGACGCCGAAGCTCGGCGCCTCGCGCACGGCCGCGGCCGCGCGCGCCGCCCGCAGGAGGGCCTTCGACGGCACGCAGCCGTAATTCAGGCAGTCGCCGCCCATCTTGTGGCGCTCGACGAGCGCCACGCGCGCTCCGAGCCCGGCGGCGCCCGCGGCCGCCACGAGGCCCGCCGGGCCCGCGCCGATCACGACGAGGTCGTAACGAGAGGAAGGCTCGCTCACGGGGACGAACTTACCCTCGATGCCGGTTCTTGCGAGCCGCCGAGCGACGTCCGGCGAGTCGGGGGAGCTATAGGGAAGGGAGGCTCTCCCACTCTCGCCCACACCTTGCTTGCTCGCCTTTCTCGCTGTTCTCTTCGTTTTTCATGCGATTGACGGTAAGAGCTCCCAGCCGATGGCGCAGCGCCACGAGAAGCGAGCTCGTTTTCTCCATGAAACTGGACGAAAGGCGCTTGTTTTCGGTATCGCTCGCGGCCTCCCGGCGATGCCAGGAGAGAAAGGGCTCGCGCGGGAGCGCTGCGCGACTCGTTTCGTTTCGCCTCGAGAATTGCCCGCTTACGCCGTCTTTTCGCGGTCCTCCGCGAGATCGAGAAGAGGGCTTGCAATCCCGATCGGAAAGAATTAAAAGAGGGTCGGTGTGGGAGCAAGTGGTGGCCGGTGGGGAGACACGGGGCGGAGCCTGAGAGACGCGGAAGACCCGACCCGGCGGACCCGTCCGCCGGCGCGCTCCCGCGCGCGAGCGGCCCGGTCTTCCTCGGACGCTTCCTTCACGCGCTCGACGACAAGCGGCGCGTGGCGATCCCGAAGGGCTTCCGCGAGGAGATCGAGGCGGCGCGCGAGGGCGCCGACCTCTTCTTGGTCCGGGGGTTCGACCGCTGCCTCTGGCTGTTCACGGGGAGCGGCTTCCGGTCGTTCGCCGCGGACTTCGGGACGCTGAACGACGCGGGGAAGCAGGGCCACGAGCAGCTCCGGCAGCTCCGCCGGGACGTCTTCTCGTGGAGCACGAAGCTCACGCCCGACAAGCAGGGACGGGTCGTCCTCCCGCTCGAGCTCTGCGAGCGCGTCGGGATCGGGCGCGAGGTGCTCTTCTGCGGCGTCGACGATCGGATCGAGGTCTGGTCTCCCGAGGCGGAGGAGGCCAAGGACGATCCGGAGCGCCACCGCAAGAACTCGCGCGAGCTCCTCGGGTGAGGGAGCCGCGCTCACGATAGGGGCTCGCGAGAGCCAAGCGTGCGTGAAGTTCCGGGGTCGCAGGGCGACAAGAGGGGAATGGACCATGTCTCAGAAGAGCCGGTGGCAGGAGCCGGAGGCCGAGCGCGGGCGCGAGGAGTCGGACGGCCTCGAGCTGGCGATGCGCTCGATCCTCAGGATGTTCGCGGACGGGAACCTCGTCTATCGCTCGCGCGATCGGCGCGTGGCGATCGACGTGACGCGGCCGTCGGACCGCCTGAGGCGGATCCGGCAGCAGGCGCTCTCGCAGCAGTCCCCTGCCGCGGCGGTGTAGCCGTGGCCGGAACCGGCCTCCTCGCCCGCGTCCGCGACCTCGTCGCGCGCGCCGCGCAGGGCCCCCTGGACGCTTCCGAGATCGCCGCCTCCGCGAGCGACCTCCTCGAGCTGCGCGCCCGCCTCGAGCGGCTGGCCGCGCGCGGGTTCGAGGACGCAGCGTCGCTCGCCCCGGAGGTCGAGGAGCTCCTCGCTAAGCTCGCTCCGGCGACCGTCGCGGCCTAGCCTCGACACGCGAGAGGAGCGAGCCGCGGCGAAATCGGCCGTTGTTCGGCTTCGCCGGACGAACCGCCTCTGTCGAAACGAGAAGACTGGCGGCGGTTCCAGAAACAACTCCAAGGAACCCAGGAATCCCGGAGACCGCGAGAGCCGTCTCCCGGATCCTGGTTCCTGGGTTTTCCGCGAAGCGCGGAGCTGCGAGGACTCGAGCGCGAGTCCCCGAGACCCGCGGCCCAGGATCGACCGATTGTAGGATGGATCATCGATCATTGACATTGATCGTTGGTTCCCGCCGGTCGGCATACGCGCGCTCGCGGGCCGTCATCAATCTCCAATGACTCCAATGATCCGTGCTCGATCGGGCGATCGGGCACTCGCACCGAAGGTACGCCGATGGCGCTGTACGAGGACGCCCACACGCGGGTCCGAGCTCGCTAGCCCTCGGGATCCCCGGGCTCGGGCGCGCCCTCGGCGTCGTCGCCGCCCTTCTGGCCCGCGAACTTCTTCAAGAGGGCCTCGTGCACCGGCGCGGGGACCATGTTCTTGAGGAAGTCCTTCCAGCCGCGCGGCCCCACGAGGCCCTTCACGAAGGAAGATGAGACCTCGGCGAGCTCGCGCGGAGGGACCAGGAAGACCGTCGTCACGTTCGAGTTCCGGTCCGCGTTGACGTTCCGCATCGTCTGCTCGTAGTGGAAGTCGGAGGCGTTCCGGATTCCTCGCAGGATGTAGCGCGCGCCCTCCCGGGCGGCGTAGTCGATCAGGTAGCGCGCCTCGAAGCTCGAGACGCTCACGTTCTGGAAGTCGCGGGTGACCGCCCGGAGGAGCTGGAGGCGCTCCTCCAGCGTGAACAGGGAGCGCTTGTCCGGGTTCACGCCGATCGCGACGACGAGCTCGTCGAAGAGGAACGAGCCCTCGCGGATCATGTACATGTGCCCCTCGGTCGGGGGGTCGAAGCTACCCGCGTAGACCGCCTTCCGCTTCCGGGTGGGCACGGGCTCCTCCGGGTTTCGATGCTCGCCCTCGCGACGCGTGCTGTCAAACGCAAGTTGCGGCGCTCGCGCGAGGTCCGCAGGGTTCCGTCGCTTGCACGAGGGTCGTTGCGCGGCGCGGCGCGCTCCCGGGGCTCGCTGTTTCCGGGATGAACCGGGGGTCCCGCGGGCTCTAAGAGGCGCTCTCTCCGTCCCCGGTTCCCTTCGTCGCTTTCAGGAAGCGCGAGGCGCCGAGACGCGAGCAAACTGGACCTCGCTCCTCCTCATCCGCTTCTACACCTTCATCGGGCTCTTTGTCTGTATTGTCCGTGCTATCGAAATCGCCATCCATTCTACCCCCGCCCATCACTTCATTGACGAGTGCGAACCCCTCTTCTTCTTCCTCCTCGTCCTCCTCTCGAGGCTTTTCCATGTTAAATCCGCCCAATCCGATGCATCCCTCACTGCCGCACAAGGCGAATGAGGACGACGACGATGAGGGTGGCCGCATGGGGCGCGGCCACGGTGGCGGCCACGACGAGGACGACGAGGACGACGAAGACGACGAGGACGACGACGACGACGACGAGGACGACGTCGGCGGTCGCTTCTTCCGTCACGCGGGCGGGCGGCACCAGGACGACGACGACGACGACGACGATCGCGGCGGCCCCCGCGGACATCGCGGGATCGACCTCTTCCGCATGTTCGGCGGAGGCGACCGCCGAGGCGGCGGCCGGCGGGCGGGTGATCGGCGCGAGGGCCGCGGCGGAGACGACCTGGGCCGTTTGATCGAGGGCTTCCTCCGGGGCGGCGATCGGCGCGAAGGCGGGCGGCGCGGCGGCGATCGGCGCGAGGGGCGCGAGGGGCGCGGCGGAGACGAACTTGGCCGCTTGATCGAGGGCTTCCTCCGTGGCGACGATCGGCGCGAGGGCGGGCGCGGCGGCGACGACCTCGGCCGGCTGATCCAGGGCTTCCTGCGAGGAGGCGACGAGCGCGATCGCGACGATCGCGGCGGGCGTGGCCGACGCCCGGAAGCGCGCCGGGCGCCGCGCGGACGCGAGGACCGCGGCGGCCGCGGCTTCGACCTCGGCGAGATGCTGCGCGGGTTCGGCGGAAGGGACCGCGGAGAGCGCGGCGGGTTCGACCTCGGACGGATGTT
>JACQDU010000351.1 GCA_016200955.1 bacterium | reverse complement strand
TGCGGTCGATGAGAGCGTGGAGCTCGGGGTCGACGGGAGCGAGCACGATCTCGTCGCCCCGGCCTCGCCTCGCGAACTGGTTCGCGATCTCGGCCTGGTAGGCCTCGAGGTAAGGCGCGACCGGCACGGGCTCGGGCCGGACGGGCAGGCTGTCTTCCTGCGCGGCCCTCATGATGTTGCTGATCAGGTGAGCGAGGCGGTCCACGTCCGCGAGGATCACCTGCAGGAAGCGCACCCGGTCCTCGGGAGTCACGTCGCCGCGGAGCGTCTGCGCGTAGAGCTTGATCGAGGAGAGCGGCGAGTTGAGCTCGTGCGAGACGCTCGCGATGAAGTTCTGCTGCCTCTCGTTCCACCGGATCTCCGAGAAGAGCTGCGAGGCGAGGATCGAGAGCAGCACGACGACCGAGAGGAACAGGAACGACCCGAGCCCGAGGAGCGTCCAGTGGAAGCCCGCTCCCCCGGCCGGCGCCTTCTCGGCGAGGTCGCGGATCTGGCGATAGTCGTTCACCAGGACGACGTTCCAGAGGAGCCCGAGGAGCACGACGATCACGAGGACGATGATGAAGATCGCCACCGGGAGCGTGATCGAGCGCTTGAGGCGCCGCTTCATCTCGATCGTTCGGTCGGCCACGACTCCAGTCTACTCTCGCGCCCGCGAACGATCGCGAGACTTGTCGAAACGGGCGGCTCTCAAGAAGGCTTCCCCGCATCGGGCGCCGGGCTCGCCGGGGGGGCCGCGGCCACGGGAGCCGCGGGCGCGCTCCCGGCGGGCTTCTCTCCCGGAGGTGCCGGCGCGGGAGCCGCGGGAACGGGCGGCCACGCAGCCTCGGGAGGAGCCTTCTCGATCTCCTCGGCTCTCCCGAGGAGCTTCTTCAAGAAGAGGAGGAGCGCGACGGCGACGATCGGGATCGAGATCGCCTGCGACGTCGAGAGGCCGAGGACCCTCTCGGGGACCCACGAGAAGGACTGCGAGAGCTCGCCCGTCTCCGGATCGCTCAGCCAGTCGCGGACGAACTTCCTCACCACGTCTCCGCGGATCGTCTCGATGAAGAAGCGGTGGATCGGGTAGAGCGTCATCATGATGTAGAAGACGGCGAGCGGCCGCGTCGCGAGCTTCTTCCGCGAGAGGTGGCAGATCGCAAAGATCGTGAAGGCCCCGATCGACATGAGCGGCTGGGCGGGCCAGAGCGGCTTCCCGAGGAGCTCGGGCGTGACGAGCGGCCTCTCCTTCCCCGCGAGGCGGTCGGCGTCCGTGAAGTCGAACGTGATCGTCCACCAGTGCTCGCCCGTCTGGCAGACCTTTCCGTGGTCGTCGCCGGCCATGAGGCACCCGATCCGGCCGATCGAGAGGCCGAGCATGATCGCGGGCGCGATGATGTCGCTCACCGTCCTCACGGGAAGACCGAGCTGCCTCATGCGGAGCATGCCGAACGGGATCGCCGGGAGGAGGCCGCCGTACCAGACGAGGCCTCCTTTCCAGAGCGAGACGTACTGCAAGATCATCTGGACGAACGTGTAGGGCGTCCCGTCGGAAGCCGTCCTCGGGAATGCCTCGGGCGTGATGAGGATGAAGAGGACGCGCGAGCCCGCGACGCCCACGAGGAGGATCTCGACCGCGAGGCTCGTGAGCACCTCGGGGTCGAAGCCTCGCCTCATGCCCTCGCGGCGGATGCAGAGGATCCCGAGGAAGCTCCCCGTCGCCACGAGCGGCCCGAACGTGTGGATCGATGGAGTGGGCTGGTAGTGCGCGAGGAGGGCCGCCGCGATCGCGCTCCCCGCCGCGAGGAACGCCGCGTCACGCGAGCGCTTCGCGATCGCCCAGACGAGCGAGACCAGGAACACGAGGGAAGCGACGATCGCGAGGTCGAATTTTCCGAAGCTGTACAGGATCGGGTGCAGAGGTCACGCTCGAAGGCGCGAGGATAGAACGCCACCGCTCCCGGGTCAATTCGCTGCGCTCGAACGCACCCGGAAACGGGTGGAAGTCGCTCGCCCGAACGTGCTATCTTGCCGGGTCTTGGGGGAAACTCTCTCTTTGGCCGGTCTCTCGTTCTCGCCGGGGCAGCTCCTCTGGCTCGCGAGCGTCGCGCTCGCCGTGCTCGGAGCGACGTCGTGCCTCTACTACGTCCTCGCGGCGCTCGCCGCTCTCAGGACGCGCAAGGCCCTCTCCGCGAGCCAGCCCACGGGAGCGAGGCCGCGAGTCTCGGTCCTCGTGCCCGTGTCGGGGAAGGAGACCAGGCTGCGCGCGAACCTCGAGGCGATCCTCCGCTCGCTCGAGCCGGGAGACGAGCTCCTCGTGGGAGCCGCCCTCGCGGAAGACCCCGCGCTCGAGATCGTCTCCGAGCTCGCGCGTTCTCTCCCGAAGGCCCCGCTCATCGTCGTCGCGGGCTCGGCCTCTCGCGCGACGAACCGGAAGGTCGCCGCCCTCGAGGCGCTCGAGCGCCGCGCGAGCGCGGACGTCCTTCTCCTCGTGGACTCGGACGTGAGGCTCGACGCCGGCCTCATAGAAGGGCTCGTCCGGCCGCTCGGGCAAGAACGCGTGGGCCTCGCGACGGCGCTCTACCGCGGCGTGCCCGCCCCGGGCGCCGGCCTGGCGCCCCGGCTCGAGGCTCTCACGATCAACGCGGACTTCGTGCCCTCCGTGCTCGTCGCTCACTTCCTGGGAGGAGGCATGAGCTTCGCGCTCGGAGCGGCGAACGCCGTGCGGCGCGAGGCTCTCGAGGCGATCGGCGGCTTCGCCTCGCTCGGAGAAGTGCTCGCGGACGACCACGAGCTCGGACGTCGGGTCGCCGCCGCGGGATTCCGCGTGAAGCTCGCTCCCGCGGTCGTGCCGATCGTCCAGGATTCCTCCTGGAAGGAGACCCTCGCGCGCCTCCTCCGCTGGAGCCGGACCTACAGGGTCTGCCGGCCGCTCGGATACGCGGCGACCGTGCTCTCGCACCACGGGATCGCGTGCTCGCTCGGAGCGGTCGCCCTCGCGCTCGCCGCGAGCGCGGCTTCCGGGGCGATCGCGCTCCCGGTGTGGGCCCTCGCGCTCGCGGGGACCGTCGTGCTCGTGCGCCTCGCGACCGCGGGATCGACGCACGCTCTCATAGCGGGGAAGGAGGCCGACTTCGCGTCGCTGCCTCTCCTTCCTCTCAGGGACATCCTCGGGACGGCGCTCTTCCTCCTTGCGTGGACGAGGAGGACCGTGACGTGGCGCTCGCGGCGTTACCGCGTCTCGCGCGATGGAACGATGACGGCGCTCGAGCCCGTGACCGCGACGCTCGAGGTCGCCGCTCTCGCGACCTTGCCCGAGCCCGAGGCTATTCCCGAGAAACAGATGGCGGCGCCGCTGGCCGCGCCCGGAGGTTCGTGAGTGACGACCGCACTTCTCAAGACGGAAAAGATGCTGAAGACTCTCTTCCTGAACCCTCCGTCGTTCGAGGGATTCGACGGCGGCGCGGGCGCTCGCTACCAGGCGAAGCGCGAGATCAAGTCCTTCTGGTATCCGACGTGGCTCGCGCAGCCCGCCGCGATCCTGGGCGAGCAGGGACGGCTCGTCGACGCTCCCGCGAACGAGTGGGACGTCGAGAAGACCATGAAGATCGGCCGTGGCTTCGACATGGCGATCCTCCACACCTCCACTCCGTCCTTCGCGAACGACGTGAAGGTCGCCGAGCGCCTGAAGCAGGAGAGGCCCGGGATCAAGATCGGCTTCTGCGGCGCTCACGTGGCGGTGATGCCGGAGCAGAGCCTGCGGGCGTCTTCGGCGATCGACTTCGTCTGCGGCAAGGAGTTCGACTTCACGATCGCCGAGGTCGCCGAGGGCCGCGCCTTCTGCGACATCGACGGCCTCTCTTACAGGAACGAGCAGGGATCGATCGTCCACAACAAGGAGCGCGGGCTCATCCACGACATGGACACGCTCCCCTCGGTCCTCGATGTCTACAAGCGCGACCTGACGATCGAGAATTACTTCATCGGCTACCTCCAGCACCCGTACGTCTCGCTCTACACGGGCCGTGGCTGCCCGGCCCGCTGCACGTTCTGTCTCTGGCCGCAGACCGTGGGCGGCCACAACTACCGGACGCAGAGCGCGGGCTACGTGATCGAGGAGATGGCGAAGGCGAAGGAGTACTTCCCGAGGGTCAAGGAGTTCTTCTTCGACGACGACACGTTCACCGCCGACCTCCGGCGCACGGAGGAGATCGCGCGCGGCCTCGGGAAGCTCGGGATCACCTGGAGCTGCAACTCTCGCGCGAACGTTCCCTACGAGACCTTGAAGGTCATGAAGGAGAACGGCCTCCGCCTCCTCCTCGTGGGCTACGAGTCGGCGAACGAGCAGATCCTCATCAACATCAAGAAGGGCGTGAAGAAGTCGCGCTACTTGAAGTTCGCGAAGGACGTGAAGGACCTGGGGATCATCACGCACGGCACCTTCATCGTCGGCCTCCCGGGCGAGACGAAGGAGACGCTCGAGGAGACCATGCAGTTCGCCTGCGACATCGACCCCGAGACGATCCAGGTCTCCCTCGCGGCGCCTTACCCGGGCACGTTCCTCTACGACCAGGCGATCCGCGAGGGCTGGCTCGACGCTCCCAAGCTCGAGCACATAGACGGTCTCGGCCAGCAGACGGCCGCGATCGGCTACAGGGACCTCCCGACCGAGGCGATCGCGGAGGCGCTCGAGACGTTCTACAAGCGCTTCTACTTCCGCTGGAAGCCGATCAGCCGGATCGTGAAGGAGATGCTCGAGGACCGCCGCGTCATGATGCGGCGCCTCCGCGAAGGGAAAGAGTTCTTCACGTTCATGCTGACGCGGAAGTAGCGCTCGAGTGACCCCCGTCGCTCCCGCGCAGGAAGCACCGCCCTCACCGCCGCTCGCGCCGAGCGCGATCGCGGCCTCGCCTCGCCGTCTCCCGGTCGCGCCCGACGACCCGGCGCTCAAGAGGGACACGACGATCGACTTCCTGAAAGGCGTGATCCGGGACAGCGGCCCGGGTTTCGCGCAGTTCGCGATCACGAACGCCTGCAACGCGGCGTGTGCGTTCTGCGGCTTCTCGGTGGACAAGCTCCCCAAGAGCCAGTACGTCTACGTCACGCTCGAGGACGCGAAGGCGTCGATCGACATCTTCTACAAGCAGGGCGTTCGCTACCTGGTCCTCGTGGGCGGCGAGCCTCTCATGCACCGCGACATCTACGCGATGATCACGCACGCCAAGGAGCGCGGCATGCAGGCGATCATCTGCACGAACGCGGGGCTCTTCACGCACAAGACCGTCGATGCGTTGATCGATGCCGGCCTGTCTTCCTGCATCATGTCGATCGACGCGGCCACGGCGACGGGCCACGAGACGAACCGCCGTCTGCCGGGCGTCTGCGAGAAGATCAAGCTCGCGAACCGGCGCTTCCACGACCGCGGGGTGCAGACGACCGCGTCGGTCACGCTCTCGCGGCTCGTGACGCAGGACCTCTCGGGGCTCCCGGCCTTCCTCAAGAAGATCGGTTTCAAGAGCGTGACGTTCAGCTATCCCTTGAAGAAGCTCGGCTCGAGCTATCTCTCGTTCTCGGACTCCGGGCTCGTGGACTTCGAGAAGGAGGAGCTCCTCCACGTCTTCGAGGAGCTCAAGAAGATCCGCAGGAAGATCCACGTCGTGAACCCGTCGGTGTCGGTCGAGGAGATGAAACGCTTCGTCAAGGGAGAGAAGCAGCGCTTCGAGTGCTTCGGCGGCTCGAAGTACTTCTACCTCGACTGGAACCTCATGCTCTACCGCTGCCACTTCTGGGAGACGCCCATGTGCTCGATCTGGGAGTTCGACGGCTCCCAGAAGGTCCGCGACGGCTGCACGCGCTGCATGATCGACTGCTACCGCGATCCGAGCGTGCTCCAGCACTTCGGGGTCAAGATCGCGGACGCCGCGGCGGCGCTCAAGCGCGGGCGAGTCGTCGAGGCCGCGAAGGCGATCCTGAACTCCGAAAACCTCGAGAGCATGCGCGCCGTCGTCGAGGGTCTCTCGTGGATCGGGAACGTGTGACCCGGGAGCTCTGAAGGGGGAGAGCGGCGCCGCTCGGCGGATCTCTTTTCTTGCCCGACTCGCGTTGCGCAAGAGCACGCCTCCCGGCATGATCTCCGGCGATTCTTGGAGAGTGCGCGCCCCCTCCGGGCGCCGGGTGAGCCATGGTGCCGGACGAGCCGGACGTGACGCGCGAGAAGGACGCCGTGGCCGCCGCGCCCTCTCCGGAAGAGGCGGGCGCGAAGGAGACCGCGAAGATGACGAGGAGGACGAGGAGCTTTCCCTCGAGGAGACGGTCGAGCTCGCGACGGAGCGGCTCGCGAGGGAGCCCGAGAACGTCACGGCCCTCCTCTACAGGGGCGAAGCGCTCGAGGAGCTGGGGAAGACGGCGGAGGCGCGCGCCGACCTCGAGCGCGCGGCGTCACTCGCGCCGGCCTCGGCGTCGGCCCAGCTCGCGTGGGCTCGCTTCCTGTTCGCGCAGAACGACGAGGACCGCGCGCTATCGGCCTGCGAGAAGGCGATCGAGATCGGCGAGGGGTCCTCCCTCCACGATGTCGACCGCCAGACGGACTGGGACGACATAGGGCGCGCGAGGGCCCGTTACCTCAAGGCCGCGATCCAGGCCGCCGGCGGCCAGTTCGAGGACGCTCTCGCGGAGCTCGACCGCTCGCTCGCCTTCGACGAGGAAGAATCGCGCGCGCTCCTCCTCCGCGGAGAGATGCGCCACGCGACGGGCGACCTCAAGGGAGCTCTCGAGGACCTCCAGGCGGCCGTCGACGAGGACTCGGAAGACCCCGAGGCGCGGCTCGCTCTCGCGGAGACGCTCCTCGATGCCGGCGACGCGGCGAAGGCCTTCCTCGAGGTCGAGGCCGCGATCGACCTCGCGGGAGAGAAGCCGTCGGCCGAAATGCTCGTCGTGCGAGGAGAGGTCCGGCTCGCGAAGGGGAATATCCTCCTCGCGAACGAGGACTTCACGCGCGCCGCGAAGCTCTCTCCCGAGGCCGTCGAGCCCATGCTCGGGATCGTCGACTGCGCGCTCGCCGCGAACGACCTCGACGCGGCGGAGGTCGCCTCGAAGAAGGCGATCGAGCTCGACCCCGAGCACACGCAGGCCCTCGTCTTCAAGGCGCGCGTCGACCTCGCGCGGGGCCGCCCCGCCGAGGCGGAGAAGGCGTGCACGCGCGCGATCGAGTACGACGCGGAGGCCGCCGACGCCCTCGCCCTGCGAGCGGAGGCGCGGAAGAAGCTCGGGAAGCACGACGCCGCGCGCCACGACAGCGCGGCCGCGCGCGCCCTCGGCTTCCACGTCGAGGAGATCCAGGAAGAGAAGCGCTCGAGCTCTCGCGGCGGGGACGCGAAAGCGTGACGCCTCGAGTCGGCCCGGGGCAGGCCTCCCTCGCGGAGAGGGCGCGAGGCGCCGTCCTCGGCGCGCTCGCGGGAGACGCTCTCGGAGTTCCGGTCGAGGGCATGGGCCGCGACGAGTTCCCTCCCGTCACCGCGATGAGAGGCGGCGGCTCGCACGGCATGCCCGCGGGCACGTTCTCCGACGACGGGAGCATGAACCTCGTGACCGTCGAGAGCCTCGTCGAGAAGCGAGGGCTCGACGAGGAGGACCTGGGAGACCGGCTCGTGCGCTGGCTGTTCAACCGCCACTGGGCCGCGCGCCGCATGAGCTTCGGCTTCGGCTTCACGACGCGCGAGGCGATCGTGAAGATCCACGCGGGCACGCCCGCCGCGAAGGCCGGCCTCTCCGAGGAGAGCGACAACGGGAACGGCTCGCTCGTGCGGATCTTCCCGGTCGCTCTCCTCGCCCACGCGCGCGAGGCGACTCCGCGCGAGACGGTGGACCTTGCTCACCGGGCGAGCGCGATCACGCACGCTCACCCGCGCGCGAAGCTCTGCTGCGGGCTCGCCTGCCTGCTCGCGCGAGGTCTTCTCTCGGGGAAGTCTCCGCGGGAGTCGGTCGAGCTCATGCGCTCCCAGGCGCAGGACCTCTACGCGAGCGACCCCTGGAACTCGGAGTATCGCCACGTCCAGGCCCTCATGGAGCGCAACTTCCAGGTCGTCGAGCGCCACGACGTGCGCTCGTCGGGCTACTGCGTCGAGACGCTCGAGGCCGCGGTCTGGTGCCTCCTCCGCGAGAAGCCCCTCGAGGAGAGCGTGCTCGAGGCCGTGAACCTGGGAGAGGACGCCGACTCCGTCGGCGCCGTCGTCGGCGCGCTCTCCGGCATGATCGAGGGCGGCGCCGCGATCCCCGAAGCGTGGCGCAAGGAGCTCGCCCGGATCGACGAGGTGGAAGCCCTCGTCGCGCGCTTCTCCGAGCTTCTCCACGGAGCGGGCTAAACGCCAAGGCGCCAAGGCGCCAAGAAGGAGATCTTGGCGCCTTGTCGTTTTCGTTCGTCTCTCTCCCTGCAAGGACGTCGAATTGACTTCCCCCTTCGCGCGGCGTAAGTTCCCCGCGCATTCGTCGAGCGTGGGGAGGGAGAACAACGTGAGGAAGCTCGCTCTGTGTCTCGTCGTCGGCATGTCCCTGTTCGCGGGAACGCTCTTGCTCTCGGGCTGCCCCTCCTCGCAGCCGGCGCCGGCTCACGGTGACGGCCACATGTACGAGTGCTCGACCTGCGGATGCACGTCGAGCGTCCCCGGCAACTGCCCGTCGTGCGGCAAGGCGTTCAAGCGTCAGGGCTGATCGCCCGCGGGATCCCGTGGGCGTAGATACCCGTCTCGGGAAGGAGATCACGTGAGATACCTGCTCGCGTTGCTCGTCGTCGCGGCCGCGCCGCTCATCTCGGGATGCGCCGAGCCCCAGCCGAAGCCGGCTCCCGCTCCTGCGCCGCAGCCGGCGCCGCCGCCGCCTCCGCCGCCCAAGCCCGCGCCTCAGCCGGCTCGCGGCGACGGGCACATCTACGAGTGCTCGAAGTGCGGCGCGACGTCGAGCGTCCCGGGGAACTGCCCTCAGTGCGACGTGCCCATGAAGCGCCAGGGGTAGTCGCTCGTCGACAGCCGGAAGGACGCTTCACCGGTTACCGAACCCGCCGCGGACAGCCCGCGGCAAAAGGAGGATCCGCATGCGAACGCTGGGGTCGATCGCTCTCTGCCTGGCCGTGCTCGCCGCGACGAGCGGCTGCCGGACGACGGTGAGGACGGAAACGAGGTCGCAGCCCATCCAGGAGAACTCGCCGCCGCCGCGCCAGGACCCGCCGCCTCCGCCGCCGCGCCAGGACCCGCCGCCTCCGCCGCCGCGCCAGGACCCGCCGCCTCCGCCGCCGCGCCGCGATCCTCCGCCTCGCGGCGAAGGCCATATCTGGGAGTGCCCGAAGTGCGGAGCCACGTCGAGCGTCTCGGGCAACTGCCCCCAGTGCGACGTGCCGTTCAAACGCCAGGGCTGATCCGACCGTCGCTCGCGCGAGACGGGGCCGCCTTGCAGGAAAGCAAGGCGGCCTCGCGCGGTTCGCGGAGCGCGAAGCGCGGAGCGAAAGTCATCCGCGCGAGACGTCGAAACCACCTCTTCCGGCCGAGACGCTCCGGCACCTCGAGGAGCCCCGTCGGCCTCTCTCGTTCCTTTCTTGGCTACTTCGGCCTGTTCGGCTTGTGCTCGGACGTGACGTAGTCGTGCCACTTCCCGTCGTTCTTCGAGACGAACTCGTCCCACTCGGCCCGGTGGTTCTTCTTGTAGGCCGTAAGGGAGTCCAGGTAAGCGCCGTGTGCGTCGAGGACGAGGTCGCCCTCGTCGTTCAGGAGGCCCATGGCCTGGAGCGCGGCCGCGGCGTCCGGGTCGGTCCTCTTCTCCTGCTGCGCGGCGCCGTCCGCCTTGAAGGCGGCGTAAGCGACGAGGAGTCCCTTCTCGTCGGTCGGGTCGAACTTCGGCGGAGGAGCGTCGGGCGGCCTGTTGGGCTTCTCGCGCTTGGGAGGAGGATCGAACGGCACGTCTCCCGTGATGTCGTCTCCCGTGCCTCCCTCGTCCTTGCCGTTCGGGCCGAGAGAGCGGATCCGCGCTCCTCCCGTGACGCGCTTGTAGACGTAGCGCCGGCCCCACGGGTCGAGGAGGTAGCCCTCCCCGTCGATCCCGGCGCTGTCGGTGACGCGGCCGTTCTCGTCGCGCCGCTCGTGCCGTGGCTCGAAGTACTGCTGGAGGTCGAGCCGTCTCTCCTCGAGCGACTTGCCGAGAGGAACGCTCTCGAGCGGAGGGAATCCGTGCTCCCGCGAGTAACGGCGGAGCGCGTCCAGGATCGCGCCGATCTCGGAGAAGGCCTGCTCCCGCTGCGCCCGCACCTTCCACGTCGCGAGCCTGAGCGTCGCGACGTAACCGAACATGAGGAGAGCGATCGTCACGCCGATCGTCCCGAACAGGAGCGTGTTCAGGCTGCGGCGGCGCTTGACGCGGCCCTCGCGGTTCTTCTCCTCCTTCGAGATCCGCGCCGAGATCTTGCGCAGCATGTCCAGGCGCCGCGCCTCGACCTGGTCCTCGATCGGCCGCATGGCGCCCACGATGAGGCTCTCGAGCTGGGCCTCCTCGTCGGGCGCGACGGGGCGGTTCCACTCGTGGAAGCGCGGGGCGCACGACGGGCAGCCCTGCCCGACGTGCTCATCCAGCCGCGCGTCGTCTTCCGAAGACGAGTCCCCGGTCACGTGGCGGTCGAGGAGCTCCGCGAAGGGACACATGATCTCGTTCGTCCCGGGTCCGAGGTCGCTCATGACTCCGTCTCCTCGAGCTCCTCGAGCGGCGCGGCGGGGACGCCGCCGATCGCCTGCCGAAGCATCTTCATGGCCCGGTGGATCCGGTTCGCGATCGTTCCGTCCGGCTCTCCGAGCTGCTCCGCGATCTCCTTGTAGGACTTCTTCTCGATGTAGACGAGGGTGATGACGATCCGGTACTTGTCCGGGAGAGCGGCGATCGCGTCGGAGACCTTGGTGTTCTCCTCCTGCGTCTCGAGCGCCGACGGCTCGGGCACGTCGGCGGCGACCCCGGCGTGCGCGAGGTCGTCGAGGCGCACGGGCGCGTCGTGTCGGTCTCTCTTGCGCAGGTGGTCGAGGCAGATCTTCAAGGCTATGTGGTAGAGCCAGCCTCCGAACTTCTCCGCCTCGCGGAGGGACTCGAGCGCCCGGTAGGCGCGCACGAAGGCTTCCTGGACGACGTCCTCGGCGTCGGCGCGGTTCTTGATCTTCTGGTAAGCGAGGATCGACACCATGCGGTAGTAGCGGTCGGCGAGCTGGCCGAAGGCGTCCCTGTTCCCTCCCTTCGCCTGGGTGACGAGCTCGTTGTCGGGAAGTCCGGAGTCTGCCACGCTCCGAATCTAGAACAAGAGGGGCGCCGCCCACAAGGCGCTCGGGCTCGTCGCTTCCTGGAATCAGCGGAACGGAACCGCCGGCGCGAGGAGGGCCCGCCACTGGCTCTCGAAGAAGGTCTCTCCCCTGATGCGGGCGAGGGCGAGCGCGGCGTCGTCGCCGACCTTGGGGTCGCGGATCGCGCCCTCGAGGGCCTGCTCGGTGGCGTCGTGGCGCCCGAGCCGCGCCAGAGCCTCGATCGCGGCGCGGCGAGAGTCCTGCGGCAGCTCGCTCGTCGTGAGAGCGCCCGTGGCGAGCCGCAGCAGCGCGGGCCGGTCGCCGAGCCGGGCGAGGGAGAAGGCCTGGGCGCGCCTCTCCTCGAGCGTGGCATCGGGGAAATCGTGCTCGAGCGCGACGACGAGGAGCGTGCGCGAGGGCTTCCATTGCTCGCGGTCGAGAGTCGCCTGGCCGAGAGCGTCCGTGAACGCGGTCGCGTAGAGCCGCCTCACGGCGGGATCGGCGTCCTGGCCGAGGGCGGCCAGGACGAGCGCCGCGCCGGCGTGCGAGTCCTCGCTCCTCCCGAGAGAGAAGACCGCCGCGCGGCGCACGTTCTCCTTCGGGTCCTTCGTGAGAGAAGCGAGGACCGGGACGGCGCCGTCGAGCTTGCCTTCTCCGAGGAGGGTGGCGACGGCGACGCGGACGGCCCACTCCCTCGACTTCGCCGACTCCATGAGCGCGGCGAGCGGCGCGTCCTCTCCGCGCTGCGCGAGGACCCAGGCGGCGCACGCTCGC
>JACQDU010000350.1 GCA_016200955.1 bacterium | reverse complement strand
GTCCCGTTCCGGCTCCCGCAGTCTCGCAGGATGTAGCCCTCGTCCTTCCGCTCGATCTCGCAGTGGTAGCGCGAGAGCCGGCGGTCGGGGAGGTCGACGACGTTGCCCTCGTTCCGCCCGAGCGTCGTGAGCCCGAGGTCGAGCCGCACGAAGCGCCGCTCGTTCTCGCAGTCGATCGTCAGCCAGCCGGGCTCCGAGGACATTCCCTGCTTCCCTTACTTCTTGTCGATCTTCGTGAGCATCATGGAGACCGTGCTCGCAGAACTCTTCGTGATGCTCTTCGCCGGGACGGGCAGGTCCTTGGGTAGCCAGGACTCGACGACGCTGACCTGGTCGCCGAACTTCGACTCGATTCTCGTGTAGTGGCATTCGAACTTCCCGGCGGGAGTCTCGATCGTCTCGTCCTTCTCCTCGATCTTCTGGTTCGGGTTCTTGAAGGCGGGCGGGTTCTTGAGGGGGAGCTGCATCTCGGTCGGCTCGCCCGCGGGCTTCCCGTCCGGGCCGAACGTCTCGAGCTTGATCTTCGCCATGGTGTCCGTCCGGCCGACGAGCGTCCACTTCTGCGACGACTGCAGGTCCTTCTCCTGCCCCTCCACGTGCACCTTGGTCTCGAAGTCGTAGGAGCTCCCGATCCCGGCCGTCTTCCACGGGCTCTCGGTCTCCTTGGGCCCGGTCTTGTCTCCTCCCGACTTCGTGTCCGGGGAAGAACCCGTCTTCGTGTCGGGCGAGCCGCCCGTGTCGTTGCTCGTCGAGGAGGGGGACTTGATCTTCGCGGAGATGTCCCCCCAGAAGTACACGACCGCGCCGATGACGCCCCCGAGCACGAGGAGGACGAATATGACCACGATCGCGATCACGCAGCCGCCGCAGCCGCCCTTCTTGGGCTGGGGCGGCGGCGCGGCCACGGGCATGGGAGCCGTCGCGGGCGCCGGAGCCGCGGCCTCGAAGTGGACCGTGACCATCGGGCCCTTTTCGCCGAACTGGATGAGAGAGCCCGAGGTGATCGCGACCGAGCCCTGGATCTTGCTGCCGCCGACGAAGGTGCCGTTCCGGCTCCCGAGGTCGGTGAGCATGACGGTCCCGCCCTGCTCCTTGATCTCGGCGTGTCGCGTCGAGACGCGGTCGTCCTTGTGAGGATCGAACGCGAGGACGTTCGAGGGATCGCGGCCGACCGTGAGGCTCGGCACGTCGAACGATTCGGTCTGTCCCTTCTTGGAACCGTCGACGTGAACGACGCGGAACTTCATGTTCTCGCCGCCCTTTCGAGCGTGCATGCTACGAGGAGCCCGCGCTCATTTCCACTCGTGCAGGATCACTTGACGATCCGGCAAGTTCTCGTTGACGCTCGACGTCCGCCCGTGTGGGGCACGAACGGAAGTGCGTGCGAGACGGAGGGATTGCTCGGCGGCACCGCCTTCGCTTTTTCTCCGGGCGTCGCCGGGATCTCGAGAGCCCGGCACTGGATCCCCAGCCCGATGCTTCAAGGACCCCGCCAGCGGGCGTACCGCTGGCGGGGTCCCGTCACTTCTCGCCATTTCTGGGGGGCTGACGCCCCCCGCATTCGCCCTGCTCGGCCCAGGGGCGAGCGGCGCCGCGTCACTGCGTGCCGCGTCGCTTCTCGCCACGGGCCTGCGCTTCGTGTGAGTCCGAGCGGGCCAGCTCCTCTCGTCGGCCTCGTGACGGGCTTTCGCGCCACGGGCCTGCGCTTCGTGTGAGTCCGAGCAGGCCAGCTCTCTCGTCGGCCTCGTCGCTCTCCCGTTCTCGCCACGGGCCTGCGCTTCGTGCGAGTACCTCGCTCTCTCAACTCCATTCGTGAGAGGGCTGTTTTCCTCGCCGCGGCGAGTCAAGCGCTCGCGTCGGGCGCTCGGGCTAGGCGCCGCGGAGGACGGCTTTCGTCAAGGAAGACGCCAGGAAATCGAGTGGCGACACTCGAACGTCGGGCAGGGAGCGTATACCCTGGCACTGGAGGTTCCGGTGCATCCCGAGATCGCGCGAGCTCGGCGCGTCCTCGACGAGGGTCGAGTGGCCGAAGCACGCGCGGCGCTCGAGGCGCTCGACGCCAAGACGCTTCCGCGAGAGGACGTGGTCGAGAGGGCGCTCGCGCTCGCGCGCGCCTGCCTCTCCCTCGCGCCCAAAGATGCCGGCGCCGCTCTCGCGGCGATCGAGGCCGGCCTCTCGGTCGCCTCGGCCGACGCGAGGCTCGTCGCCGCGAAGGCGACCGCTCTCCTCGAAGGAGGGCGCCTCGACGACGCGGAGAAGGCGATCGCGCGCGCCGTCGCGCTCGCGCCCGACCTCGCGGAGGCTCACTTCGCGCGCGGCGTGATCCGCGAGCGCCAGGGCTCGCTCGAGAAAGCTCACCGGAGCTACACGCGCACGATCACGCTCGACCCCGCTCACTCCCACGCGAGAGCGCGGCGCGCCGCGGTCGCCCGGAGGCTCGGGCGGCTCGAGGAGGCGCGAGCCGACCTCGAGCTCCACCTCGCGCGCGCGCCCAGGGACGCGAAGGAGTGGATCGCGCTCGGGGTCGTGCGCTCCGAGCTCGGAGCTCACGAGGACGCTCTCGCGGCCATGAAGCGCGCGCTCGAGGCGGCGCCCGGGGACCTCCAGGCTCGCTTCCAGAGCGTCGTCGCCGCGGGGCGGAAGCACGACCTACCGCTCATGGCGCGGCTCGTGGACGAGCTCGCCCGCGCGGCGGCCCTCCCGACCGGAGCCGAGCCTCACGTGGACCGGCGCGTCGACTGGGCGCGCGGGCTCCTCTCGCTCGAGCGCGGCTCTCTCGTCGAGGCGACCGACCTCCTCGGGCGCGCCTTCCGGCGCTCTCTCGTCGAGGGAGAGACGCTCCCCGAGCCCGAGGCCGCGCTCCTCGCGGCGAGTCTCTTCCCGACTCTCAGGAAGGCGGGGAAGAGCGCCGAGGCGCGCGCGCTCTTCGAGGAGGCGCTGCGCAAGGGAAGCCACGGCCAGGCCCTCCTCGCCGCTTACGTGAGGAGCTTCGGCCGCCCCGCCGCCCGCGGCCTGCGCGCCCGGCTCGTCGTGCGCTCGCGCGGGCAGGGAGACCCGCCGGAGCGGCTCTCCCGCAGCTTCGATGTCGAGGCCGAGACGCTCGACGAGGCCTGGGACATCTGCTTCGAGGCGGAGCGCGTGCTCGGAGGCCACGGCCTCGAGCGCGGCGCCGTCCTCGACGACGCGAAGATCACGAAGGAAGACGGCCCGATCAAGGCCGGCCTCATCGCGGTCTTCCCCCGCGCTCCCGAGGAGGAGCCGAGCGAGTCCGAGGCCGCCGAGCCGCAAGGCTTCGAGCCCGAGAAGGGCTGGAGCCCCGACGACGAGGGCCAGGGCGGCGAGGAGTCGGGCGGAGACGAGGGCGGCTAGCATGCCCTCTCCCGACCGGAAGGGCGTCGCGCTCCCGGAGGTCTCGGAGCAAGAGGAGACGCGGCTCGCGCCGCGCTACCGCGTGCTCGTCCACAACGACGACGTGACTCCCATGGACTTCGTCGTCGGGATCCTGAGGAGCGTGTTCGGCCTGAGCGTCGCCCAGTCGGTCGCCGTCATGCTCCGGGCGCACACGGGCTCGGTCGCTCACGTGACGACGCTCGCGCTCGAGGAGGCCGAGGTCCGCTGCGAGAAGGCCCACGGCCTCGCGCGCGCGAAGCGTTACCCGCTCACGTTCACCTACGAGCCGGAGTGAGCTACTCGTCGCTCGAGCTCGTCGTGAACGTGATGACTTGCCGTCCCTTGACTCCCTGGGACTGGTACTGCCACGTGAGCTTGTAGGTCGCGCCCTTCGCGAGCGGACCCTTCGGGATGAGGCAGATCACGTTCCCGTGGTAGCCCGCTCCCGCGGGCGAGGGCTGGTCGGGGCTCGAGAACCAGCAGTCGATCGAGGCGCCGTCCTTCTCGAGCGTCCCCGCGCAGTCCGCGAGGCGGTCGCGATAGCCGGCGAGCGTGAGGACGTAGCCCGCCGGGTTCGCCGCGCCCGAAGGGAGCGGGTCGGGCATCTCGAAGTCCCAGAAGCTCGTCGGGACGTCGGACAGGCCGACGGGCGGGAAGGCCACGACGGAGGTCTTCGTGCTCTCCTTGGTCTGGAGGTGCTCCGAGAGGTCGAGCGCGCAGATCGGGCCCGACTTCTTGTCGTCCTTCCAGCCGACGCCGATCTTCTTGAGGTCGGGATGGAAGACCGGCGTCCGGTGGTAGAGCGAGTCGACCCACGCGTCCACGGCCTCGGTCGCCGAGAAGCCCCAGGCGAGGTCGCTGTGACGGCCGGCGCGCGCTCCCTCGTCCGTCGCGCCCGGAAGGCTCGGGTCCTCCTCGTGGGCCTTGAGGCCCGCGACCTGGGGCTTGCCGGCGTTCTGCGCGAGGTACTCGCAGTGAGCCTGGCAGCCCGCGCTGAGGTCGGGATCGAGCTCGACCGCGGCGATCCCCGCCTTGAGCCGGTAGTAGTTCACGCGCTTGAGCACGGCCTGGTCCGGCGGGCCATCGTCCTGCGTCGGGGGCTTCTGCTTGAGCTGGGGCTGCGCGGCGGGGCCGGCTCGCCAGACGCCGCCCAGGCCTCTCCCGCCGCCGCCGCCCGCGCCGCCGGCGGCCGAGCCGTCGTCGTCGTCTTCCTGTCTCGGCTTCGAGGCATCGGGAGACTCCCGCGTGTCGCGCTCGATCTCGTCTCGATGCAGGGAGACGCTCTTCAGGCGAGCGATCCGGCGATCCAGGTCCGTGCGCTCCGGCTTCTGCTCG
>JACQDU010000373.1 GCA_016200955.1 bacterium | reverse complement strand
CGCGAAGATGTCGCGGAGGACGTAGACGGGATCGCGGTAGAGGACCGTGCGCACCTTCTGCGCCCGCTTCGACCAGGCGCCGCGCACGAGGTAGACCATGCCGACGCCGATGATCGCGACACACATGAAGGTGACGATCGTATAAGCGCGGTGCCGCGCCGCGCGGCGCATGTCGCTTCGGCCCATGCTCCGATCTTACAAAAAATGCTAGGAGGAATCGGAGGAGCAGACATGGCGGACCTCGTCGAGTCGAAGCCGCTCTCGGGCTTCCTGGACGTCTTGCCCGAAGACGCCGCGGTCTTCGAGAGAGCCGTGGACTCCCTGAAGGCCGTCTTCAGGAAGTACGGCTACGCTCCCATCGACACTCCTTGCATCTACTCCTACGAGACGCTCACGGGAGGGAAGGCCGGGGTCGACAAGCAGCTGTTCGACTGGAGAAAGGGAGATGAGGGCGGGAAGCACATAGCCCTCCGGTTCGACCTGACGGTCCCTCTCGCGAGATACGTCGCCGCGAACTTCCAGAAGCTCACGTTCCCCTTCAAGCGTTACGACGTCGGAAAGGCCTGGCGAGGCGAGCGCCCGCAGAAGGGGCGCTACCGCGAGTTCTACCAGTGCGACTTCGACACGGTCGGCACGACGGCCGCGACCGCGGACCTCGAGACGGCGCTCGTCATGGCGGACTCCGTCGCCGCGGCGGGGGCCGAGCGCTTCGTGATCCACCTGAACGACCGGCAGATCCTGAACGGGCTCCTCGAGAGCCTCGGTCTCCTCGCGCAGTCGGAGAAGGTGCTCCGGGTCGTGGACAAGCTCGACAAGATCGGCGAGCCCGGCGTGCGGGCCGAGCTCACGCAAGCGCCGCCCGTGGTCGCGGGGAGTCAAGACGAGGTCGGCCTCGGGCTCTCCCAGAAAGCCGCGGACGAGATCCTCGCCTTCACGTCTCTCTCGAAGGAAAAACAGGGAGACGACCTCTGGAAGACGCTCGAGGAGAGGTTCTCGTCCTGCGACCGGGCGCGGAAAGGGATCGAGCGCCTCCGCTTCGTGGCGACGGGAGCCGCGAACCTCCGCGGCACCGAGAGGTTCCAGGTCGACCTCTCGATCGCGCGAGGGCTCGGCTATTACACGGGCACGGTCTACGAGACGCTGCTCACGGACGCGCCCGAGTTCGGCAGCGTCTGCTCGGGCGGCCGCTACGACGACCTCGCGTCTTCTTACACGAAGCAGAGGCTTCCGGGCGTCGGAGCGTCCGTCGGTCTCTCGCGGCTCCTCTCGGCCTTGCAGAAGATCAAGCCGGAGGCGAGCGTCGCGACTCCTTGCCCGGTCCTCATCGTGACATCTCAGGACGTGGACCCGTTCGAGGGCGTCCGGATCGCGGACATCCTGAGGCGGGCGAGCATCGGCGCCGACCTCTTCCCGCAGGCGATCAAGGGAGCCGAGGACTCGTCCAAGCTCGGGAAGCAGCTCAAGTACGGGGACGCGCGCGGGCATTCCTTCGCGGTGATCGTCGCTCCCGACGAGCTCGTCCGCGGCGCCGTCAGCGTGAAGGACATGAAGACGCAGAAGCAGGACGAGGTCGCGCTCGAAGCCCTCGCCTCGACGCTCCGCTCGCGCCTGTTCCCGTGAGCGCGAGTTGTCGGGGGTGGGCGCCGTGCTAGACTAACCCCCCGCGCTTAGCCAGAGCGGGCCCTTTGGGGGGAGCGTTGCCGAACGTCCACCGGAGCGCGATCGTCGAGCCGGGAGCGGAGCTCGCCGACGACGTGGTCGTCGAGGCGTACGCCCGCGTGGGCCCCCACGTCAAGATCGGCCCCGGCTGCGTCATCCGCCAGGGAGCGATCGTCGAGCGCACGATCCTCGGCCGCGGGAACCAGATCTTCCCCTACGCGTGCATAGGCGGCGTCCCGCAGGACAAGAAATACAAGGGCGAGGACACGAAGCTCGTCATGGGCGACATGAACGTCGTCCGCGAGCACGCGACGATCTCGATCGGCACCGAGGGCGGCGGCGGCGCGACGAGGATCGGCGACCGGAACCTCTTCATGGCCTCGTCTCACATAGGCCACGACGTGCAGGTCGCGAGCGACTGCGTCGTCGCGAACTTCGCCGGGCTCGCGGGGCATTGCCGCCTCGACGACTTCGCGATCGTCGGCGGGCAAGCCGGCCTCCACCAGTTCGTGCGCGTGGGCGCGAGCGTCATGATCTCGGGCGGCTCGAAGGTCGGGAAAGACATCCCTCCCTTCACGATCGCCCAGGGATATCCGGCGCGCCTCCGCGGGATCAACGTGATCGGCCTCAAGCGCCGCGGCTTCTCCGAGGAAGCGACGAGCGCGATCAAGAAGGCGTATCGCATGATCTTCTACGGCGAGAACGGCTTCGAGAGCGCGATCGGGAAGGTCCGCGAGGAGCTCTCCTCGCAGCCCGAGGTCCTCGCCTTCCTCAAGTTCCTCGAGGAGTCCCTCGCTTCGAGGCGCGGGTTCCTGAGGCCCGCGCGGGCGGACGAGAACGGCGACGAGGACGAGATCTTCTAGGAGCTTGTTGGCCTAAGCCCGCTCGAGGCGCGGCGGCCAGCCGGCTGTAATGGTAGGCATGGCGTTGGGTGAGCCCAGAGCCGTGTTTGTTCTGCGTGGGGCGACCTTCGTCGCCCCCGCCCCCTAGCGGAGGACGGCCATGGATCCGATGTACCTCCCCGAGGTCGAGGCGTTCGTCCCGAAGGACCCGGAGATGGCCCGCGCGATGGCGGCCATGCGCGCCGAGGGACGGACGGTCCCGCAGATCTGGCACCTCATTGCGTGGAAGCCCGAGGCGACGGACCTCCTCGCGCGCTTCTCCCACATCGTCATGCGCGGCGAGTCGGTGCTCTCGGCGGGGCAGCGCGAGCTCATGGCGGCCTTCGTCTCGAGGAGGAACGACTGCCTCTTTTGAACGGGCTCTCACGCCGCGGGCGCGGCGGAGCTCCTGGGAGACAGAAGGCTCGTCGAGGCCGTCCTCAGGGACCACCGCACGGCTCCCTGGTCGGCGAAGGACAAGGCGCTCTTCGACTACGTCGAGGCCGCCAACGACGCTCACGGCCTTATCGACCGCGAGATCGTCGAGCGAGCGCGCGCGGCCGGGTGGCCAGACGGCGCGCTCTACGACGCCGCGACGGTCGTCGCGCTGTTCAACTTCTACAACCGATGGATCGACGCGACGGGAGTGAGCGAGATGCCCGCCCTCGATCACATGGAGTCGGGCAAGCGGATCGCCTCCCGCGGCTACTTCGCCGAGAAGGCGTAGCTCCTCGTCCGCCGCCCCGGATCGGGCCGGCTCTTCAGCTCTTCTGGCGCGTCTTGATGATCGAGAACATGTAGGGCAGCCCGCTCTGCTGGTCGTCCATGAAGGCCACGACCTTCTCGAGGAGAGCGGTCACGTCGGGCGGCGAGCCGGCGCCGGACGTATCGGCGGCGCGCACGTCCGAGGCGACTCTCATGAGCACCGTGAGCGGCGAGTCGTCGTTCCCGCTCGCGCCCATGTCCACGAGGTTCCGCAAGATCCTCAGGAACAGCGACGAATCGTCGATCTTCATGACCTTCTGCATCATGGTCATCATGTTCGTGAGCTTGCCCGCCTGGGGGTCGATCTCCGCGCCGACCCAGTTCATGACGGTCGCCATGTTCTGGGCGTCGGTGGACGAGGTCGCGCCGGACGGAGGCGCCTGGATCAGGCCCGCGACGAGCTGGATGATCGCGCCGAGCGCGTCGTGGTCGGAGTCCTGGACGGGCGTGAACAGGTTCGCGAGCGCGTTCGTGAAGACCTGCGCGTCGGGCGAGGACTGGATGGCGAGGAAGATGTCCACGATCGCCGCGACATCGCGCGACTGGAGGAGGTCGGAGATCGACTGCTCCTCTTGATCGCACCAGGCGCCCCGGGCAGCAGCGTCGGCCGGGATCTTCCCCGAGAGAGCCTGGAGGACGTCTCCCAGGTTGCTCACGAGAGCGCCGTAGACGAGCCGGTCGTTCCCGGCGGAGTCCTTGTAGGTCGCGAGGAGCGTGTTGAAGACGTTCGAGAGAGCGCCGTCGAGCTGGTCCTTCACCCCCGCGCTCGTCGCGGCGGCGGAGAGGTCGTCGAGCGGCGCCTTGAGCAGGTTCACGAGAGTCCGCTGCGAGCGGCCCTTCCGGTCCACGATCGGCGTCGAGTCGTCCACGAGCGCGCCGACCGTGTCCGCGAGCACGTCGATCAGCTTCTCGCCGTTCGAAGGCACCACGATGAGCGTCATCTGGTTGATCGCGTCGAACAGCCGCTCGACCGCGCCGGACTCGAGGAGCTTGACCGTGGCGGGCTCGTTCGGGGCCATGGCCTCGGCGTAGTGTTCGTTCAGCGCGAGCATGATGTTCACGAGGAGGTGCGTCTCGCCGCGGTCGGAGAAGGCCTTCGCGATCGGGATGAACGCGTCGAGCGTGCCGGTGTCGGCGAAGTCCTGGAGCACGGTGCAGTCGTCGGCGACGAGCTTGCCGCCGCCGAGGAGGTCTCTCAGGAAGCCGATCGAGAGCAGCATGTTCATCGTGTGCACGTCGAGCTTGATCCCGAGGATCGGCTTGTTGTTGCCGGCCATCGTGTCGAGGTAGAGCTCGGCGAGGTTCCCGAGGAACGGCGCGTTCACCTGGTTCGCGCGCTGCATCATCCCGAGGAGGCGCTGCATCGAGGACGGCAGGCCCGGGCCCGTCGGGATCCGCTTCCCGTAATCGCTGTAATACATCATGAGAGCGAACCCGCGCGGCAGGTTGTGGAGCCTGGCCTGCGCGGCGTTGAAGCTCTACTGCTGGCCGGCGGTCGAGAACCCGCTCTGCTTCGCGAGGTTCACTCCCACGACGAGCGACGTGACCATCTGCTCGAACCCGACCGGGTCGTTCTTGACGAGCGTCGAGAGACCCTCGAGGAGCTGGGGGACGGGCGTCCGCCGCACGAGCTCCATCTGGGCGTAGGCGAGGTCGATGAACGGATCGTCCGGCCCGAAGCCGCTCCAGGGATCGTTCGCGTCGGCGTGGGAGACGCGCGCGACCGACTTGTCGAGCACGCTCACCAGGTCGCCCGGCACGTTCAGCTTGAGGAGGTTCCCCGTGAGGACGAGCGAGACGCCGAGGAGCGTCCGCTTCGCGTCGAAGTAATCGAAGACCGGCCCGCCGTTGTCCGCGAGGGCGCGGCCGTCCGAGTCGCGCGATCCGTCGCTCCCGAAGGGCCTGAGCGTGATGACCTGGCCCTGCGCGTCGATCGGCTTCCCGTCGGCGTCGACCTGGGCGCAACCCGTGCCGTCGTCGACGAAGGGGGCCACGACCTTGCCGGTCGTGGGATCGACGTTGACCTTGGGGTTGCTGTTCTTGTCGAGGTGGACCGCCCAGGCCGGCGCTCCGAGGTCGCCGAGGCCCGTCGTGTCGGCCGGCGCAAGGAGTGCGCTCGCGAGCCCGTTCAGGCCGAGCCCGTTCCCCTGGAAGCTCTCGGCCGTCATTCCCTTGAGCTTGCGCGAGACGAGCGCGAAGACGTTCCTTACGAGGTCGGGCTGCTCGTTCACGAGGTTGCCGGTCGCGGTCGCGAGCGTGTCGAGCTCGGGGTAAGCGAGGATCCTCGAGAGGAGCCGGACCACGTCGCGCGGGTCGAGCGCGGAGCTCGGCCGCATCCCCATGAGCCCGGAGAGCGCCGCGCATGTGTTCTTGTCCGCGAGGAGGTCCTTGAGCATGGCCTCCATGTCGGCCATGCCCTTCGGCAGCGTGTCGTCGTCTATGAGCGCGAACAGCTTCTGGGCGGTCGGCCAGAGGTTTGACGACACGTCGGTCGGAAGGACGCGGTTCACCGCATCGATGAAGTCTTGCTTGTCCTTCTCGAAGGCCGCGAGCTGCTCCGGCGAGCCCTTCTTCTGGAGGGTCTGGTGGAGCATGTCGTAGATGATCGCGCCGAGGTTCGGGCCAGCCGTCGCGGCGGCCGAGACTTGCCCCGAGGATCCGCCGCTCGAGCTGTAGCCGTCGCTGCGGCATCCCGCGACGAAGCCGAGCTGCGAGAGGGCCAGGAACCAGGAGAGAAGCCCTCGCATCGTCCTCAGGTTTCGCTTCGCCATGGCCCTTCCCTCGTCCTCGCGCCGCCCGGCGCTCGACAGGTTCAGAGCAATGGGTGCGCCCGAGTACGATGGCGTGACGAAACTACTTCAAGTTGCTTTTCTTATGGTATTTATACGTTTCAAGGAGCCGGCCCCATTTCCGGCGCTTCCGCTTCTCCCGGAAATGCGTTTCAAATGAGGTTCACGCGACGCGAAGCCGGGTGAACCGCAAACATGGCTCGCCGCGTCAATTATTGAAGTGGACGTAGACGCGCCACACGCCCAGCGCGAGGCCGGCGACGAAGAAGGCCTCGTAGAAGCGCCAGGCGATCTTCCAGGGAATCCGGTTCGAGAGCTCCCGTTTCAGGAAGCAGACCGACGCGAACCCGAGGAGCCTGGCCGCCAGCCACAGGAAGACGATGGGCGTGAGCGGGTTCTGGTGGAGCGCTTCCTGCAGGTGGGCGTGAGCGAGCTGGACGAACCCTCGCGTGAGCCCGCAGCCCGCGCAGGGAATCCCGGTGAGGCGACGGAAGGGGCAGAGCCCCCCTCCCGTCGCCTTCTCGAGGACTTCCATGCCCGGCGCGTTGGGCTGGCCGCTCGCCGTGTAAGCCGGCGTCGCGAACGAGAGGACGAAGACGATCGCCAGGAGCAGGAGCTCCAGGCGATCCGACGAAGACGGCCGGCCCACCGCGAGAGGACGCACCTCGAACAATCCGAGGCACATCTTCTTTGGTGTCGCTTCCGCCCCTTCCGTCCCGGGCGCGAGCGCGGCCGTCATGCGCCTAAGCGATCGTGATCCCCGCCTCGGCGGCGGCGGCGTGGATGTCGGCCTTGTTGTCCTCGTAGGCGAGCCAGAGCGCCGCGTAGTAGATCGGCATGTAGATGAGCATGATGAGGGGGAACGCGAGGCCGAGGATTCCGAAGATCGGGTGAATGAGCGACGCGAGGATCGAGATCACGATGCCGAGCACGATCATCACGGCGGTCATGGGAAGGCCGAGGCACACCATGAGGACCCAGTTCGCGACGAGGTTCTTCTTGCCGTGAGCCATGCTCGCCTTGAGCGCGTCGACGCCGCC
>JACQDU010000099.1 GCA_016200955.1 bacterium | reverse complement strand
GGATCAACCCCGAGCGCGACGGCTACATCCTCACGGGAGACGCGAACGTCGTCCACGCGAGCCTGGCGGCGCGCTACGAGATCGTCGATCCTTACGCGTTCGCGTCGCGCGCCATCGACGCCGACGCGTTCGCGCGGCCGATCCTCGAGCGCGCATGCGCGCGCGCGGGCGCCCTGCGCGCGGTGGACGACCTCCTCACGACGAAGAAGGAGGCCTTCCTGGAAGACGTGCGGGCGCAGGCGCAGGCCACGCTGGACTCGTTCGGCGCGGGGATCAAGCTCCTGGGAGTCGAGCTCACGCGAGACCTCTCGCCGCCGCCCCAGGTGAGGGACGCCTTCGCGTCGGTCGGCCGCGCGACCGAGGACCGCGACCGCATGAGGAGCGACGCTCTCTCGTCGGCGGCGGAGACGCGCGGGAAGGCGAAGGCGGCCGCGGTCCGCGTGCGCGAGCAGTCGGCCTCCGAGGCGAAACGGCTCCTCGGAGACGTCGAGGCCGATGCCGTCGTCTTCCAGGCCCTCCTCCCCGAGTGGCGGAGGAACCGGAAGGGGATCGAGGACCGCCTTCTCGCCGACGCGCTCGCGAAGGCTCGCCCCGAGGAGACGTTCCTCCTCCGCCCGGGCGAGGGCGTGCGCCTCCGGCTCGAGCGCGACACGAGAGACATCCGCGAGGAGATGCTCAAGCGAGCGAAGGAGAGCGGCCAGTGAGCCCCGCCGAGGCATCGCAAGCGCTCGCGCTCCGACCCGAGGCCGCGAAGAAGCCGAGCGTCCGCGAGGAGCTCGAGGAAGCCACGCGAGTCGGGCGCCGCCTCGCGCTCGCCTTCGCGGGAGGAGGCCTCGTCCTCGCCGGATTCGTGACGAGGACGGCCGGGATCTACTCCCCCGCCGTCGCCGACGCGAGCGCCGCGCTCGGAGCGCTTCTCCTCGCGGCGCCGATCGTGCGGCGAGCGGCCAAGAACGTCGTCCTCGGGAACCTCGACCTGGACGAGCTCATCGCTCTCGCGATCGTCGCGGCCGTGGCCTTCGAGGACTACGTGACCGCCGGAGGAGTCGCGTTCTTCGCGACGCTCGGCGAGCTGGTCGAGCGCCGGACGGCCCTCGGAGCGCGCGCGGCGATCGAGTCCCTCGTGCGCCTGACGCCGCAGGTCGCGCGCCGCATCGCCTCCGACGGGAGCGAGAGCGAGGTCGACGCCGCGAGCCTGCGCCCGGGCGACGTCGTACGCGTGAGGCCGGGCGACAACGTCCCCGCCGACGGGCTCGTGCGCGCGGGCCGCTCCGCGCTCGACGAGAAGTCGATCACCGGCGAGTCGCAGCCCGCGGAGAAGGGCCCGCAGGACCAGGTCTTCGCCGGCACGACGAACCTCACCGGCTCCCTCGACCTCGTCGTCTCGCGCGCGGGAGAGGACACGACGCTCGGACGCGTGAAGGAGCTGATCCTCGCCGCCGAGCGCGCGCGGCCTCCGGTCGCGCGCCTGATCGACCGCACGGTCGCGAGCTATCTCCCGTTCGTGCTCATGCTCGGAGCGCTCATCCTCTTCTTCACGCGAGAGCCTGCGCGCTTCGTGGCCGCGCTCGTCGTGGCGTGTCCGACCGCGCTCGTGCTCGCGACGCCGACGGCCATGGTCGCGGCGCTCTCGTGCGCGGCGAGGCTCGGGATCCTCGTCAAGGACGCGCGCGACCTCGAGGTGGCGGGGAAGCTCACGCAGGTGATCTTCGACAAGACCGGCACGCTCACGACGGGCATGCTCTCGGCGACGACGCTCGCTCCCCTGGAGGGCCAGGACCCCGCCCAGGCGCTGCTCCTCGCGGCGTCGGTCGCTCAGCGCTCGAACCACCCGGCCTCGCGGGCCGTCGTCGCGATCGCGCGGGAAGCGGAGCTCTCTCTCCTGGACCCGGACTCGTTCGAGGAAGTTCCGGGCAAGGGAGTCGTGGGAGCCGTCTCGGGCCGCTCGGTCGTCCTCGGCCGAGCGTCTCTCCTGAAAGAGCGCGGCGTCGAGCCTCTCCCCGAGCGGGCGGAGGACGAGGGGCTCTCGCAGCTCCACCTCGCGATCGACGGGACAGGCGTCGCGACGATCGGCCTCGAGGACCGCGCGCGCGGCGAGGCGAAGGCGGCCGTCCTGGACCTGCGCTCCCTGGGAGTGCGGCGGATCGTCATGCTCACGGGAGACCGCTGGGCCGTCGCGAGGCGAGTCGCGCGCGACCTCGGGTGCGACGAGGTCGCGGCCGAGTGCTTGCCCGCGAGGAAGCTCGAGCTCGTCGAGACGGCGCGCCGCTCCGGCGAGAAGGTCGCCGTCGTGGGAGACGGCGTGAACGACGCCCCCGCTCTCGCGGCGGGCGACCTCGGGATCGCCATGGGAGCCGCGGGGAGCGATGTCGCGATCGGGAGCGCGCGCGTGGCTCTCCTGAACGACGACCTCACGCGGCTTCCTTTCCTGATCCGGCTCTCGCGGAGCACGCGCGCGGTGATCGCCCAGAACCTCGTCGCGGGAGTGCTGCTCATAGCGTCGGGGCTCGCGCTCTCGGGGGCCGGGAGGCTCTCTCCCGTGGCCGCGATCGTGCTCCACAACCTCGGGAGCCTGTTCGTCGTCTTCAACTCCGCGCGGCTCGTGAGAGCCGGCGAGGAGTGGGCGTGAGCGCGCCGTCCGTTTCTCTCACGTAGCCCGGCTCGCGTCGCAGGGCGAGCCGGCGACGGCGAGCGCGGAGGCGCAGAGCGCGAGGTCCAGGAAGAACGCGATCACCTGGGCGACGACGCCCACGACCACGGCGAAGCCGATCGCCCCCTCCATGCCGACCGATTGCTGCAAGACGGCCATGCCGATCATGCTCGGCCGCGCGATGAGGACGAGGAGCTTCGGGACGCCCGCCGCGACGACGAGGAGCGCGAGGCGCCCTCGCCCGAGCGTGAGGACGCTGTCGAACATGCTCTGGAACGAACCGTCGTCCACGACCCCGAGCGGGAGGCAGAGGACTCCCACCCGCGCGGAGACCATGAAGGCCGCGATCGCGCCCATGGCCACGCCGACCTCGGGCAAGCCGAGCTTCCACCCCAGCAAGCCGAACGGAGCCGCGACGACGAGCTGGAGCAGCGCGAGGATGAAGATCACGCAAGCGAGTCGCGGCGAGCGGACGAAGGCTTGCTCGATCGCTTCGCGGAACGTCGCCTTCCGGCCCGACGCGACGGCCATGAACGCCGACAGCGGACCGCCTCCCACGACAGCGACGGCGAGCAAGCAGATCACGAACAGGACCGGCACGAAGAGGAGTCCGAAGATCCGCCCGATCGTCGCCGAGACGAGAGCGACCGCCAGGCACGCCAGCGGCGTGAGGACGATCACCGAGAGGAAGGCTGGCACGATGCCGCCTTGCAGGACGTCGCGCGTCTTCAGCGCGAGCGCGATGACGTCGGCGCGCGACCGCTCCCAGAGGCTCGAGGGGGCGGCTCCGGGCGAGCGGCTCTCGAGGAATCCGGGAGAGACGCGCGCGGGGAAGCCGTTTCCGGCCGAGACGCGCTCCGGAGCGGGCCTCGAGATCGGTCGCGCGGGCGTGCTCCTCGCGCGCGGCGCGCCCGGTTCGCGTGGCATCCTCTCGGTGAGGAGCTCGGTCCCGGTGCCTCGCGCGTTCTCTCGTCGCGTCTCGGTCCGCGCCGCGCGCTCGGCGAGGCTGACAAGCTCTTCTTCCCGGGAAGAAGCACCCTTCGCCAAACGCGGTTTCGACGTCTCGCGCGGATAATTTTCGCTCCGCGCTTCGCGCTCCGCGAACCGCGCGAGATCGCGCGGCCGGCTCCCCGGAGTGTCGGCGAGCGCCGTGGCGCTCCCGCCCCGAGCTGCGCGGCCGGTCCCGCCGGCCATCGTCCTCGCTCGAGCGCTCGCCGAGGTCGTTCCGCCCTGCTTCCGTTCGGCGAGCTTCCCGCCGCAGTGAGTGCACCTGGCCGCGCGCCTGCTCGTGAGGAATGCCTTCCCGCACGCCTCGCAGGCGACGGCGACACGCTCGTCCATGTCCTCTTCCCCTTCCGTCCAGCGACGCCCCGGTTCGAGACCGCGTGGGGATCGCAACGGGCGTTCCCTTGCGTAACTCGAGCGGGCTCGAAGGGTGCGCGCACGGGTCTGGCGGCCGGCGCCCGGGGGCGGGGATATGGACCGAGCGAGCCGGACCCGGATCAGGGACCTCGCTCGAGGTCTCCGTCGGGCGAGCCGGGCTTCATGTCGTCGTCGCCCGCGGGCGAGAAGGCGACCTCGACGGGACCCAGGCGGAGGCGCTTCCCGGGCTCGAGCGGCACGTAGGCCTCGAGCGGAAGGAGGCGCCCCGTGCGGACGACGCGGGTCGCGGCGATCAGGAAACGCTCCCCGTTCACGGCGAGGCGCGCTTGCCCGCGCTTGAGGCCGGGGAAAGAGAGCCGGAGGTCGTCGTCCTCGCCCGATCCGAGCGAGACCGATCGGAGCAGCACGAGGTAGCGGTGATCGCAGCCCTCGTCCGCCCGCTCGAGGAGGAGCGCCGCGAGGGGACTCTCCGGGAAGTCTCCTCCCAGCGAGAGCTCGGGCAAGAGAGGCCCGCGCGCCTCGAGCAGCCGGCCGCGCAGCG
>JACQDU010000372.1:9181-16347 GCA_016200955.1 bacterium | reverse complement strand
GACGTCGAACGACGCGACCTCGGCCGAGCTCACCTCGACGGAGACGCGGTTCGCGCGCACCGGCGCGTGGCTCGGGACGATCCCTCGCGCGAGGACGGTTCGGCGGGCCTCGACGCGTTCTCCCCGGACGATCTCCTCCTCGCGGACGAGCGTCAGGCGAGCGAGCTCGACGGGCGGCACGCTCTGGGGGTCGTCGTAGCCGAAGCTCACCTCGAGCTGCGTCTCGGTCGCTCCCGCGAGCGCGATCCACGTGGAGCGCGGCCCGGGCGCGGGGATCGAGCGCAGCGAGCGGACCTCTCCCGCCGGCCTCACGACGACCTCCGCGATCGCATCGACGTCGAAGCCGAGGGGGACATCGAGGCGAGCGATCACCGCGTGGGCCACCGAGAGAGTCGCTCCGGCGAAGGTCGGCGGCGTTCCTCGAGGGAGCGCGAGCGCGAAGGTGACGTCGTGCTCCCCCGGGGAGAGAGCGTTCTCGATCCCGGAGAAGGAGCGGATCGCGTCCGACAGCCTCTGTGCCAGCGAGAGTGGCTGCCTGTCTCCCACGAGGACGGCCTCGATGTCGCGCGAGAGACCTCGCGGCCGCTCTCCCGCGAGGCTCGCTTCGAGCGCGACGCGGCCCGGCCCGGTCCGCACGAACGATCGCGCGCGGAACCGCACCGAACGGAGCGCGTGGCGGATCGGCCACCGGATCGTGATCGTTCCCTCGACCTCCTCTCCCGGAGCGAACGCGTCGCGGACGAGGAAGATCGATATCTCGGGCGCGATCGCCGATGTGGGCGACACCGTCTCGAGGTGCGCGCGGAGCGCCGGCGCGGCCTCGTCCGCCGGGAGAGGGATGTGGCTCTGGACCTCGCAGACCTGGAGGTCTCTCGGTCGTCTCCTCGCGCGCGTCGTCGAGCGCGGGCTCGCCGGCGCCGCCAGAGGGATCGCCGGCGCCGGGGGAGCGCTCGCGGGAGGGACCGCGACCGTCCTCGTCACGCTCCTCGGAGGAGCGGCCGGCTTGATCGCGATCTTCCGCGACGGACCCTCGGCCCTGGGCACCGGGGTCGTTTTCCCGGGAGGAGAATCGCGCCGCTCGAGCCGGAACCCCTCGCGCTCGAGCCCCTTCCTGAGAGAACGGGAGAGCTCGCCCGCGTCCGAGAAGCGGTGAGACGCCTTGGGCGCGAGCGCGCGCTCGACGATCCGGTCGAGCGTCGTCGGGAAGGTCCGGTCGACCTCGGTCGGCAAGCGGAACGCTCCGAGCGGCAGCTCTCCCGTGAGGAATTCGTAGAGCAAGACGCCGAGCGCGTAGACATCGAGCGTCGGCTCCGCGCGCGCCCCTCCCTTCCTCTGCTCGGGCGGCATGTACTCGAGCGTGCCCGAGACCGAATCGGCGCCGAGCGAGAGGACGCTCTTCGAGAGGAGGAGGCCGAGCGCCTCCTCGTTCGCGGTGCCGAGGCCGAAGTCCGTGACCTTGACGACGAGCTCGCTCGGCTCGACGATCACGTTCTCGGGCTTGAGGTCTCGGTGCACGACGCCTCGCTTGTGCGCGTGCTCCATGGCGTCGAGGACCTGGGAGAAGATCACGAGAGCGATCTCCGCCGGGAGCGCTCCCCGCGAGCGGAGCATGGCCCGCGCGCTCTCGCCCCGCGCGAGCTCCATGACGAGGAAGGGCGGCTCGTGCTCCCGCACGAGCTCGATCTCTCTCACTTCCGGGAGGTCGACCCGGACTCCCTTCCAGACCTCGCCCATGCCGCCGCGACCGAGGAGATCGAGGAGGCTGTAGGCTCCGAGCCGGTCGCCCTTCGTGCGGGCGAGCGAAGCGTGAGAGCCCGGGCGCTCGCCCCCGCTCACCCGACGGCGCGCGGCGCGGGGACGGCCGCGTCGAGCTCTTCGATCGCCGCGCGGGCGTCGGCCGGCCGGTCGTCCGGCTCTCGCGCGAGGAGGCGCATGACGAGGTCCTCGAGCGGCCGGGGCAGGCCGGCGCGCACGGCCGCCGGGAGAGAACCGGGCGTCTCGCTCAGGATCGAGCGGATGCCGTCTCTCTTGGAGTCGCGACGGAAGGGCGGCGCGCCCGCGAGCATGGCCCAGGCGATCGCTCCCGCGGCGTAGAGGTCGGCGCGGCGGTCGCACGGCCCGGCGACGAGCACCTCGGGCGGCGCGTACGCGAGGACGGCCGTCCCGAGGAGCCCGCGCCCTTTCCCCGTCTCTCCCAGGAAGACGGCGAGCCCGAAGTCGCGCACGCGCGCGCGGTCGCCCTCTCCCAGGTGGATTTTCCTGGGAGAGAGCAGGCGGTGGAGGAGCCCTCTCCTGTGAGCGGCCTCGCACGCGAGGAGGACCTGCCTCAGGATCACCGCCGCCCGGGCGGGCTCCATGGGCCCGAGAGCGATGAGCCGGTCGAGCGTCGGCTCCGGCCGGAACTCGGAGACGAGCACGCGGTGCTCGTTCTTCCACGGCTCTCGCGCGAAGCGATGCACGACGTCCACGGACCGGAGGTCGAGGAGCGCGGCGACGTTCGGATGCCGGAGCTGGCGCGCGGGCTCGAGCCGGACGCCCAGGTGCTCCATGCTGTCGGGGTCCGCGGCCTCCGGCTTCTCCGGCCCGCGGCCGAGGAAGGAGCGCACCCGGAGGACGACGCGCCGCATCTTCCTCAGGTCCGTCGCGAGGAACGAGCGGAGCGGTGTCTCGTCGTTGACCGCTCTCAGGAAGTGGCGGGCGCGGTAGTGCTCCGCGACGAGACCGTCGGCGTCGGGCACGTCGCGCGCCGCGATCAGGACGAGGAGCTCGCGGAGCGCGGCGCTCGGAGCCTCTCGCCTCGGCGCCAGCTCCTTCGCTCGCACGAGGGCCGCGCGCGCCGCGTCCAGGTCTCCGGTGCGCATGAGGGCGAGCCCGAGCCTCAGGTGAGCGTTCGGGTCCTCCGCGTCCACCAGAAGCGCGCGCTCGCGGGCACGCAGGTCGCGGTCGATCATGCGCCCGCACTATTGCGCGGCGCATGCATTTCTTCAAGCTTGGCCGGGAGCCTCGCGCGGTTCGCGGAGCGCGAAGCGCGGAGCGAGAGTCATCCGCGCGAGACGTTGGAAACCACCTGGTCTGGCTTGGACACTCTGGCACTCTAGGCCGCCCCGTCAGCCTCTCCCTTGTTCATGCGCTCCTCGACCTTCCGGGACCAGCTCACGACGACCTCCGTCGTCGGGATCACCTGCCACCCGCCGCGGTCGACCTCCCGGAGGAGCTGGTCGAAGCCCCACGTCGGGTGGAAGCCCTGGCCGTCCTTCGTGAGGAAGATCCCCTCGAGGAACTCGACGGTGAGGCCGAGCGGTCCCTTCGCCTCCCGCGCTCCGAGCATGAAGATGAGCGTGTCCTCGTCGCCGCCCTGCTGGAGGACGAAGTCGAGGCTCGTCCCTCCGCCGGGGACGATCGGCTTCTTCGTCGCGAGGAGGAGCGTCCCCGCCGAGATCTTGTGGCGGTTCTCGGGGATCTCCTCGTAGTCCTCGGCGCGGATCATTGCGGCTTCCTCTTCCGCCACGCGCGCGCGTTCTTGACCGCGGCGACGCAGAGCCCGATGCACGCGGCGGCGAGCGCGACCTGGAGCACCCGGAAGAAGATGGAGAACCAGGGAATCGTCCCCGAGGCGGCCTCCTGCGTGCTCAGCCCGTCTCGCTGTCCGCGGTCGAGGGCGTGCGAGAGGAGCCCCGTGAGCTCGAGGATGCTCGCCGAGGCGAAGACGACCGCGAGCGCGACTCCGATCGCGAACCACGCTCCCCTCGTGGACGTCTCTAGGTTCGCGGGCCGCCGGCTCTCCTCGAGAGCGGCGCGCTCCTCGGGAGAGAGGAGCTTCTCCTGCTCGAGCCTTTGCCGCTCGCGCTCGCGGTTCTTGTCGGCGAGGGACATCGAGAGAGCATCCTAGCCTCGCGCCTCGCGACAAGCTCAAGCAATGGCCGTTCATTGACGAGCGCGAAGGCGAGAGGCAACACGGAATACCAACACGGAATTTCAACGGGAAAGGATGAATGAGGCGCGTCCCCGGACTGGGGCTCATTTCCCGTTCCCTGTTGCACTTCCAGGAAGACGTACCGCCCGTCCGGCTTGTGCATCAGGTCGGACGCGCCGAAGACGAGCCCGAGCTTCCTGTCGAGCGCGACGAGCTTCTCCTCGATCGCGCGCGGGAGCTCGTGGATCCGGTAAGGCGTGTTCTCGACGTCGTAGTGGCGGCGGAAGTCCACCGCCGACTTCTCGTGGACCTGCGAGTGGATCTCGGCGGCGAAGACCTTCTCGCCGATCACGGTCACGCGGAGCTCGAGCTTCTTCGGGACGTATTCCTGGAAGATGCACGGCGCGTGGCGCACGCCGTCGAGCTTGGCGAGCGCCTTCCAGTCGATCTTCGTCGTGAAGAGGACGAGCCACTGCTTCTTCCCGCCCTCCTCGCGCGAGCGCGAGGGCGAGCGGAAGGGCTTGTAGATCGCGCCTTCCTTCGTGACGGAGAGGAACTCCCGCGCCGCATCGGGGTCGTTCGTCGCGAGCGTCCTCGGGACCTCGAGGCCGAGCTCGCGGGCGAGCTCGAGCTGGCTCACCTTCCCGTAGCCGCGGTCCGTGACGAGCGCCGAGACCATGGGGTTCACCCAGAAGCGGTCCTGGAGCGTCACGCCCAGGCTCAGGAGGAGAGCGATCGACTCCTCCTTCGCGAACTCCCGGTCCTCCTCCGAGAGCTCCTCGCCCGGCCGGAGCCCGGAGAGGCGCCGGAGCCAGACCGTCTTCACGCGAGCGAAGTCGATGTCACCGGGCTCGCGCCGCACGCGGACGCGAGCGCTCCTCTCGTTGTCGACCCACGCCGAGATCCGCGCGCGAGCGGGGACCTCGCCGGTGTCGAAGATCGTGCACTCGGCGCCCTTCTCCGCGAGGCGTCTCTGGACGCACCGCGCGTGGCCGTCGATCCGATCCGAGACGACGACGATCATCGCACCGGATGGGCGCTACGCGCGCCCCCCCGTATTCCGCGTCGCGTCGCTGGCGCGCCGCGCCGCGCATGGGGGCCCTCCGCGATGGGCCGCTCCGCGCTTCGCGCTCCGCGTCCCGCTGCTCGCTCCGCTCGCATTATTCGAGGTCGGCGGGCGTGTGCGACGCGATCCAGGTCTTGTAGTCGGACTCGAGGCCGACCTTCTTCTGGAGACGGCGAACGCGGTCGAGGATCTCCTTGACCTTCTCGCCCGGGAGCTCCGGCTTGCCCTGCACGTGAGCGGCGACCGCTTCTCCCTGCGCGGCGCCCTTCGCGGCCGCGGGGGCCTGGAGGCCAGAGATGTCGCGAGATTCGCCGATCCCCAGGTAATTGAAGACGGCTCCCTTGGCGACGTCGCGCGCGTGGACGAACGAGGCCTGGATGTTCCCCTGGCCCGTCACGACGTTCCCGACGCCGAAGACCCACGGGAGACCCTCCATCTCTCCCGTGTCCCAGTTCTTGTAGACGTAGTACTCGCCCTTCATGGCGATGCCGTCGATCTTCTCGGGCACGGAGCCGATCGAGGAGATCACGAGCCCGGTCCGCTCCTCCTGCTCGGTGCCCGGGATCGGGTCGGCCTTTCTCCCCTCGACCTTCGTCTCCATGAGGCGGAGGCCGACGAGGCGCTCTCCCTCGACGAGCGTCTTCTGCGTGAGCCGCCTCTCCTGGAAGCGGAACAGGAACTTGTCGCGGCACTTGTCGAGGATCTTCTTGCGCGTCGCCTCGGTACGCTTCTTCTGCTCGGGCGTCGCGTTGTCGGGCTCGCTCGCGAGCGGCATGTCCTCGGCGCGGCGGCGGTAGATGAGGTAGCCGTCCCGGACGCCGAGGGACCTGGGGTCGATCTTGTGCTCCTTGCAGACCTCGGGGATCCCCTCGTGCTCGAGCGTGTACATGTCCGTCTCGACGCCGCGACTCCTGAGAGCGCGCTCGTAGATCTCGAGCTGGATCACCTTGATCACGTCGATCGACGCGAGGCCGCCTCCGACGCAGAGCGTGCCGTCCGGCACCTCGTAGCGCGGGCCGTCGTAGGACTTCTCGTTCTTGTGGTTGAACCAGTAGATGAAGGGGTTCTGGTAAACGAGCCCGCGATCGACGTACTCGTCCACTCCCTCGACCTCGAGGCGGCGGTCGCGCCACGCCCCGTTCGCGAGGAGGAGCGCCGAGAGGCCCCAGCCCCGCGCGAGCTCGTCGAACGCGATGTCTCGCCCCATCTTCGTGCGCGGGAGGAAGACGACGTTCGGCTTTGAGAGCCGCGCGTCGATCTTCCCGTACTCCATCTTCCGCTGCTTCGTGTGCCAGCGGGGGAGGCCGTCCTCGATCTTTCCGTACGGGCGGTCGTTCTGCTCGATGACGATGACGACGACGCCTCGGTCGGCGAGGATCTCGGCGGCGACCGAGCCGGAGACGGCGCCTCCCACGATCGCGACGACGTGCCTCGGTTGTCCTTCTTCCGGCATCTGGCTCCGCTCCGCCGACCTTCCCGGCGGGCAATCTTAGCGAGAGGAGTCCGGCGCGCCAGCGTCTGCTTACTTGTCCCGGTCGTTCCCGTCGTCGTCGGGCATCTTCGTCGAGAACTCGACCTCGCCCCGGTGGCACATCCAGCAGGTCGCCTTCGGGGCGTCGCCCTTCGCGATCCCGAGCGTCTCCTTGGTGAAGTGGTTCTTGTTGAGCTTGTCCATCATCTTTTCCATGCCGGCTTTCATCGTCTTGTGCTTGTCGGCCTTCACGGCTTCCTGGAACTTCTTCTCCTTATCGGCGTCCTTCGCTTCCGGCTTGTATTCGGGCTTTTCCTTGCCCTTGTGGCACATGAAGCAGCTCGCCTTGGGAGCGTCGCCTTCCTTGATTCCGAGAGCGTCTTTCGTGAACAGATCCTTGTTGATCTTGTCCACCATGTTGAGCATGTTCCGGGCGGTCTTCTTCGTGTCCGTGTCCAGGCTGTAGTCGCGGGGCTTCATCTGGTGGCAATGGGAGCAGTCCGTCCCGAGAGAGCGCCGGAGCGTCCGCATCTCCTTCTTGATGTCCTCGAGCGACATGTCCTTGTCGTAGTACTGGATGTTCTTCCCGCCCGCCGAGGCCGTGGCGGCAATGAGCGCGAGGACCGAGACGACGACCGCGGCGCGGCGCCCTTGCATGCGTGTCCTCCGTGAGAGCCGGAGACAGGTTGCCCGCCTAACCCCGTTTGCGCAAGGCT
>JACQDU010000372.1:0-9174 GCA_016200955.1 bacterium | reverse complement strand
CCTCGATTCAGCGACGCACCGCGCAGGCCGCGGGTATTCTCTCACCATGAACGTCCGTGTGAGAAAGCTGCTCGCGGGCGCCGTCCTCGCCGCCGCGGGGTGCGGCACCTACGACCGCGAGCGGCTCCCTTTCGCTGGCGACGCGTCGACGCCCGAGCGGACGGTCGCGATCGTCCAGCACGCGTGCCGCACCGAGACCTGGGGCGCGCTCTACGACCTCGCGTCGGACAAGACGCGGGAGAAGTACTCCTACGTCGAGTTCCGCATGGGCTTCCCGCGCCTCAAGGTCCCCGGGAGCGCGGAGACCGTGTGCTCGCTCGTCGCGAGGACCTCGAACGACGTGCTCGTCTCGCACTGGCACTGGGGGGAGAAGTGGCGGCTCGCGATCCTCACGGTCGGCGAGGGCGACGGAGCGAAGGACCTGAACGTCCTCCTCGTGCAGGAGCGGAAGGACGACGAGAAGCTCGAGTGGCACGTCGCTCTCGCGGAGCAGGTCGAGAAGAAAGTCGCCTTCGATTGAGGTCGGGGAAGAAGCGCGAGAGGGCCGGCACGAGGCGAGGAGCCGAGCTCGAGCGAGCGCGAGCCGACCTGCGACACGGTGACGCTCTCGTGGACTCGCGCGAGATCGTCTCGCTCGCTCGCCTGTTTCGGGAGCACCGCCGGGAGAGCGCGAGCGCGGACGAGGCCTTCCCTCTCGTGGACGAGCGCGGGCGGCCGCGGCGCGGGCCGGCGGGAGAGGAGCTGTCGGCGCCGCGCTGGCTCGCTCACTTGCTCGGGCTCAGGCACGCTTCGGCTCACGTCGTCCTCGTCGCGCCGAACGGGCTCCTCCTCCTCCAGAAGAGGAGCCGGACGAAGGACACGGCTCCGGGGAAGCTCGACACCTCGGTCGGCGGCCACGTGGGCGCGGGGCGAGACGCCCTCGGGTGCGCCCTCGCGGAGATGCAGGAGGAGCTCGGTCTCGCCGCGAGCGCGCTCGCGCGGCCTCTCGTGCCCCTGGGAGAGCCGTTCGGCTCGCTCGATCGATGCGAGCGCACGCTCGACGCCGAGGTCGTGACGGCGTTCGTGGGAGAGCTCGCTCCGGGCGCGCTCGACCGCGTGCGCTTCGCCGACGGAGAGGTCGCGCGGCTCGTCCTCGCCCCGCTCTCCGAGTGCCGCCGCCTCCTCGCCCGGAGCCGGCGCTCCCTCGCCGCCGGAGCGCGAGCCGTCCTCCCGCGAGCGCTCGACTTCCTCGAGCGCTCCGGGAGTATGATCCCGCCGTGAGCGCTCGTCCTCTCGCGTTTCTCCCGGGCATCGCGCTCGTCGGGCTCGTGGCCTGGTGGCTCGCGCGACCGACGCCGGCACCGGCGCCGCAGCCGGGCCCGGAGCGCCCGAGGACGGTCCGCGTCGCCGCCGTCCAGTTCCACTCCGTCATGGGAGACGTGGACCGGAACCGTCGAGGCCTCGCCGCGCTCGTGCGGCGCGCGGCCGCGGGCGGGGCCAAGCTGATCTCTCTCCCCGAGGCCGCCGTGAGCGGCTACGCCGACCTCGAGCAGAACGTCTTCTGGTCGAGCGAGCCGAGCCCGACGCCTCCGCTCCTCCCGGCGAGCAGCGTGGCGGAGACCGTGGACGGCGAGAGCTGCCGGTTCTTCTCCGATCTCACGCGAGAGCTCGGGGTCTTCCTCACGGTTCCTTTCGTCGAGACCGCGTCGGGGAAGTTCTACAACTCGGCCGTGCTCCTCGGCCCGGATGGCACGAGGCGCATTCACTACCGGAAGCAGTTCCTGTGGACCGTCGCCGATCCTTACCTCGTCCTCGCGAACTGGACCTTCCCCGAGCCCAGGAGCTGGAGAGGCCCCGGCGGCTCGAGGGTCATAGGCCGCGACGGCGAGGAGATCGCGCGCGTCGACGACGACACGGGAGACCGCGTCGTGCTCGCCGATCTCCCGGCGAGGCGATAGCGCGCAGGCGACGAGGGAACCACCGAACGCGCCGAATTCCCAGGCGAGCGGCAGCGAGCCGCGGTGAAAATCACCGGCCTCGGCTTCCGCCCGAGCCAATGCCACGCCTTGGGGCGTGGCGGACGAAGATGACTTCTTCTCTCCGCGAGAAGAATTGGATTGTCAGTAGTACAGAAGAGCCGTTTCGGTGCGCTCGGTGCATTCGGTGGTTTCTCTTCGTGCCGTTCTCTTTCTCCCGGATCGGGAGGAAACACTCCCCGCACGCGGTTGGAGCAACATTCTGGTTTCGCATCCGTCTCGGCCCGCGCGACGAATGGGACAAGTTGTCCGTTCGTCCCGGACGCGAAATGCCGGAAACGCGGCACTTGAGAAAGTTTCCCGGGGGCACGGCTTGTGCCCTCCCTCCCTTCGGGTCTGAGGGAACACGCGAGGGTAGGAACATGTCACGCAGAGCCCGGCTTGCCGTGCTGGGAGCGGCGTCGACGCTCGTCTCCCTGGGTTTGCTGACGCTTCTCGCTCCGGTTCATCGAGGCGAGGTCGCCGGAAGAGGCGCGCGAGGAGAGCCGGCCTCGCCTTCCCGGCCCGCGCCCGTCGCCACCGCGACACCCGACGCCGCGCGCGAGGGGCCTCGCACCGACCCCTCCGCCGGCGTCGTCGTCGCGACCCTCGCGGGCGCTCCCGCGAACGGCGTCGCCGACGAGGATCGGCTCGCCACGGAAGCCGCACGGCGCCAGGTCGTCTCCGCGATCGAGGAGAGCGTCCAGGCCCGCGTCTCCGTGCGCTGGAGCGAGAGCTGCGCTCTCCTCCCGGCGCATCTCCGCGTCGAGGGCGCCGCTCCCATGCCGGGCTCCGCGCTCGTCGTGGCTCGCGGCTTCGTGAGCGACGTGCTCCTGGCGCTCGGATGCGAGCACAGCATTGCTCTCGGCATCGGCATGGAGCCGCCCGCGCGCGGGCGCGCTCTCGTGCCGGCGAGGACGTTCGACACGGGAGAGTCCTCGATCGTCGATTACGAGGCCTTCGTGGACTCCGTCCCGATCGAGGGAGGGACGCTCAAGGTCGAGCTCCGGAAGACGGCGGAGGGGCTCGTCCCGGTCTGCCTCGGCGGGAGGTTCCACCCGGCGGTTCGCGCGAGCGGGAGCTTCTCTCCCGCGGTCGAGTCCGCGGTCGCGCACAAGTACTCGCCCGTCGAGATCGGCAACCTGCGAGCGGACCCCGTGCACCGCCCCGTCGTGCAGCCCACTCCCGACGGGAGCTACCGGAAGGCCTTCGAGGTCACCGCTCACGTGAGCGCGACCGAGGCCCGGCGAGAGGTCGTGGACGGCGAGACCGGCGCGACGCTCGACTCTTACCCCATGACGTGCGACGGGAGCGCCGCGGCGCTCACGTACGAGTTGGACCCGTCGGCGACTCCTCGCACGAGCCATCCGCTTCCCGGGCTCTACGTGACCGACGGGACGACGACGGTCGTCACCGACGCGGCCGGCGGACACGGGCTCTCGGGGACCGTGGCGCTTCACAAGGGGCTCAACGGTCCGCTCCTGCGGATCATCCCCGACGGCTACGCGGCACTCACCTACACCGGTGGGGCGGACTTCACGCTCCTCCCGAGCGCGAGCGACGAGGGGACCTACCACCAGGACGAGGTCAGCGCGTTCTCGTTCGCCATGACCTACAACGCTTACATGAAGAAGACGTACACCGCGGTCGCCGGCGCCGCGAGCGTGCGCTTCCCGGCCCTCGTGGACTCCGGCTTCCCGAACGCGTTCTTCTCGCCGACTCCCGTGAGCACGACGGACGGCGAGCACTTCTCCGGCTACTTCGACTTCGGGATCATCTACGGCCACCCGACGACGCGCGACGGCTCGGTCGTCAAGCACGAGTACACGCACGCGCTCCTGAACGGGCTCGCTTATCTCTACGGCTCGAAGCAGGCGGCCGGCCTGAACGAGGGGCTCGCCGATTACTTCCCGTGCGCGCAGGCCGAGAGCCCGCTCGTGGGAGCGTGGGTGCTCCCGCCGTACATGCGCTCGCTCGAGCACGCGCCCAAGAAGTTCGTGTGGCCGAGCGACGCGCCCTCGCTCGAGGCCCACAAGATCGGGAACATCTTCAACCAGGCTCTCTGGGAAGCTCGCTTGAAGGCCGAGGCCACCGCCCACGACGAGCGCTTGAAGATCGACCAGGCGGTCCTGGGCGGCGTCCTCCGCATGCCGAGCACGCCGACTCTCCTCGAGGCGCGCGAGGCGATCCTGGCCGCCGACACCGCGCTCTACGGCGGCTCGCACGTGGCTCTCCTCGAGACGGCGTTCGCGGACCACGGGATCGGCGACCCGCCGGCGACTCCGCCTCCTCCTGCGCCGGATTCGACGCCGCCTCCCGCTTCGACGCCGACTCCTCCGCCGCCTCCGCCGCCTCCTCCCTCGTCGGCGCCGGTCTTCCTCTATCCCAAGGGCGCGGGCTACGGATTCCCGCTGGGCGCGACGATCATGGTCGGCGTCGCGGCCGACGGAGCGGGCGCGACGACGACTCTCGCCGCGTCTCCTCTCGCGAACTCGATGTTCACGACGACCGCGGGGACGACGGCGATCGGGACCTTCACGTTCAAGCCCGATGCGAGCCAGCTCGGCATGAACGAGGTCACGTTCACCGCCACGAACGGCGCCGGCGCGACGACGAAGAAGCTCCTCCTCCTCGTGCTCGGGCACAAGTAACGGAAGAAGGGAAAGAGCACCACGAGACACCGAGACACGGAGGAAGGTCTCCGTGTCTCCGTGGAAGGAAACGACACCAGGAGAAACCACCGAGCGCACCGAACGCACCGAAACGGCACTTCGGTGGCTTCCGTGCGTTCGGTGGTTCCATCTTCTTGTCCCGCGTCGGGGGAAGTCTTCAAACAAGAATCAACGCGGAGGCGCGGAGCACGCGCAGAGGTTCGCAGAGAACAACGTCCGCAGAGCCTCTCAGCGAGACTCTGCGTTCTCCGCGCCTCTGCGGTTACTCTTTTTTCACCTGTTGGACGAGCTACTTCCGCTTGCACCGGAACGCGAACTGCACCGTGAGCTTCATGTCCCGCTCGACGAGCCCCTCGGGGCCGAGCCCCTTGAGCTCGGCGTCGCCGCCTCCCATGAGCCGGGCGTAGCCGCTCGCGACGGCGTGCGCCTGGGCCTTCGCTTCTCCGAGGAGCCGCGCTCGCGCGACGTCCGCGCTCTCGCGGAGGCCGGTCTTCGGGTCGGCCTTGCTCTCGATCGGGATCGTGACGGTGACGGGGAAGTCTTCCTGGCCTTCCATGAACGCTCCTCGGGGGCGGGGGCGACGAAAGTCGCCCCACGCTCTTAACGTATCCGCTTGTTGGCGTCGATCCGGGCCCGCGCCTGCGCCTCGAGCCGGGTCTGCTTCGACTCGAGCGAGACGGGCTTGCCGTCGATGAACACGTAACGAATCCTGGAAGTCGGCTCGAGCGGGTCGCCGAGCGAGACGACGAGGTCGGCGACCTTCCCCGGCTCGATCGTGCCGCGCTCCTTCGACAGGCCGAGGATCTCGGCGGGCACCTTCGTGATCGCGGCGAGGGCGCGCTCGCGGCCGAGGCCGTAGCTCGCGGCCATGGCGGCCTCGAAGGGGAGGTTCCGGGGCCCCGTCATCTGCGAGCCGCCGGAGCGGATCGCGACCTGGACTCCCGCTCGCGCGAGCTCCGCGGCGCACGAGTAGCCCGCGTCGTAAGGCTCCTCCTTGCTCCACGGGTAGTCGAGCACGGGCCCCAGGAGGACGGGCACTCGCCTCTCCGCGAGAAGCGTCGCGACCTTCCAGGAGTCGCGGCCTCCCAGGATCGCGGGCTTGAGCTTGCGACGCTCGGCGAACTGGAGCGCGTCCAGGATCGTGCGAGCGTCCTCCGCGTGGAGGAGCACGGGGAGCTCGCCTCGGAGGTAAGGAGCCATGGCCTCGAGGCGCGTGTCGGGAGGGATCGTCGCGTCGGTCCCTCGCGCTCGCTCGCGGCGCTCGAGGTCCTCCTTCGCCTTGTCGAAGAGCTTCTCGAGGAGCTCGAGCCGGTCGTGCTTCTTCGGGCGAGCTCCGCCCTCGGGAGGAGCGCCGGGCCGCGAGGGGAACTCGACGACGAGCGCGGCGCGCTCGCGGACCTTCATCTCCTCGGGAGTCCAGCCGTCGAGACGGATCACCGAGGCTTGCCCCGGGACGAGCCCGCCCGAGGGCGTCGCGAGCCCGAGCGTGATCCCGGCGGCGCGAGCGACCTTCACGTGCTCGCTCGGAGGGAAGACTCCCGTGAGCGCGACGAGGTCGGGCTGGAACTCGCCCGAGTCGGACGCGTCGCGCGTCACCTTGAGCGCCGAGATCTCGACGAGGCCGATCCAAGATCCCGCCTCGATGAAGCCGGGCGTGACGGTGAGGCCCTTCCCGTCGATCACCGTGGCTCCCGCGGGCACTCTCGCGTCCGCTCCGACCAGGGAGATCTTCCCGTCTCGCACGACGACCGTCGCTCGCGCGAGCGGGGCCGAGCTCACGGGCTCGACGCGCGCTCCCACGATCGCGTAGAGGCCGCGGTCGTTCGAGGGAGGCTCGGGCGCGGGGCCAGGATCGGCGGGGATCGCGAACGTCCGCGGATCCGGGAGCCCGCGCTCCCCCTCGGTCCCTCGCTCGCCCTCGGCTCGCTCGAAGAACACTTCCCCGTCCACGAGCGTCAGGATCGGGTGCGAGTAAGACGAGAGAGGGTGCCCGTTCCAGATCGCGAGGTCGGCGTCTTTCCCGACCTCGATCGTGCCCGATCTTCCCTCGATCCCGAGCTGTCTCGCGGCGTTCACCGTCACGAGCGCGAGCGCCTCCTCCTCGGTGAGGTCGCCGTAGCGCACGCACTTCGCCGCCTCGAGGAACAGGTGCCGGATCAGCTCGTGAGAGTCCGAGTTGATCGACGTGAGGACGCCCGCTCGCGTGAGGATCGCGGCGTTCCCCGGGACCGCGTCGAAGGCCTCGACCTTGTAAGCCCACCAGTCGGAGAAGGTCGAGCACGAGGCTCCGGCCCGGCGGAGCTCGTCCGCGATCTTGTAGCCCTCGAGGATGTGCTGGAAGATCACCCCCTTGACGCCGAACTCCTCGCAGACCTGGAGGAAGGCGAGGATCTCGTCCTCGCGGTAGCAGTGGCAGTGGACGCGGATCTTCCCCGAGAGGACGTTCGCGACCGCCTCGAGCCGGAGGTCTCGCCGGGGCGGCACGGACTCCTCGCCTCGCGCGCGCTTCTCCTCGTGCTCCCGGAGAGAGCGAGCGTAAGCGCGGGCCTCGGTGAACTCGCGGCGATAGGTCGCCGCCATGCCCATGCGCGTCTGCGGGAATCCCTGCTGCCGCGTCGGGTTCTCGCCGAGAGCGAACTTGATCCCCTGCGGCGCTCCCTGGAAGACGAGCTCGCTCGCTCTCTTGCCCCAGCGGAGCTTGATGACGGCGTCCTGGCCGCCGATCGGGTTCCCGCTCCCGTGGAGCAGGTGAGCGCTCGTCGTCCCTCCCGCGAGCGCGCGGAAGATCCTCGCGATGTGCGAGTGGCAGTCGATCGCTCCCGGCACGACGAAGCGGCCGCGCGCGTCGATGCGAGCGACTCCCTCGGGCGCCTCGAGGTCCTTCCCGATCGCCGCGATCTTCCCGTCGCGCACGAGCACGTCCGTCCGCTCGCGCCGCGGCCCCGAGACCGGGAGGACCGTTCCTCCCTGGATCAGGACGTTCCCGTGAGTCTTCGTCTTCGGCACGCGATCCGGGTCGAGCTCGACGCGTGGCTCGGGGACCTTCGGCTCGAGCTGGGGTCCCGCGGCAACGAGCAAGAATCCAAGCGACAACACCACGGCGCAGACCCCGAGAAACGAAAGCAGCCCTTTGCGCCTTTGCGTCTTTGCGCCTTTGCGTTCCATCTCTCTCGCGAAGCTCATCTCGGCTCCCTCGTCGCCCGGAAGGCCTTCGGCCCGTCCTCGAACGTCGTCGTTCCTTCGAGGACGTCCGCCGAGACCCAGAGGGCCTCGGTCCTCGCGTCGTTCTTCCCCGAGAAGACGCCCTTCGGGATCGCGAACGAGAGCTTCTCTCCCTCGAGCTTCACTTCCGGGAGAGAGAAGCTCACGGGCTCGCTCTCGATCTTGCCCGCGAGCTTTCCTCCGAGCACTTCCAGCAGCAAGACGGCGTGCACCGGCCCGGCGTCGAAGCGGAAACGGCCCGCGAGGCGCGCGAGACGAGCGTCGTCCTCGAGCTTCTCAGCGTCCACGCGCTCGCCGTCCACGACGACGAGCTTCACGCGAGTCTTCTCGTCCCCGAGGCTCCCCGTGAGGACGGTCGCGAAGGCGAGCTTCCCCGGCTCGAGCGTGCCGAGCCGCTTCTCGACGCCGAGCACGGCCGCTCCGTCCCACGTGAGCGCGCCCACGGCGGCTTCCTCGGGCAAGCCTTCCTTGATCGCCTCGCGCAGCCTCTCGCGGACCTGATGCGGCTCGAGCCCCTCGGACGAGACGGCGACGCGCACGCCCGCGAGGAACAGGTCGCGGAGGTTCGTGACCTCCCCCTTGTGCTTCCGTTCTCTCTCCTGGAAGACGGCGCGCGGCTCCTGCGTCGAGTCGATCGCGGGAGGAGCCGGCTCGGGCCCGATCCTTCCGCCGCCGATCGAGCAGGGCATGAAGAGGAACGAGCCGAAGCGGAAGGGTCCGAGGAGAGGCAGCCCGTCGTGGCCCTTCCTCGGAGGAGGAGCCGGGTCCGTCTCGCGGAGCGCCGGCTTCGGCGCCGGCCCCCACGCCAGCGAGACGATCGCCGGAATGCGCTCCCTCCTGAGCAGCGGCGCCAGCTTCGCCGCGTGCCGCGCATCGGAGACGGCGAGCCTGAGCCCGAGCTCGTTCGCGAGCCGGAGGACGCGGTCCACGTCCTCGGGCGTGTCCGCGCGCCAGAGGACCCGCTGCTTCCGGTCGATCGCCGGCCCGAGCGCGTCCAGGTCCTGGTCGAACGCCGCGCGAGGCCCGCTCGCTCCCCGCTCGGCGCGGGAGTCGAGCTCGCGCTTCCTACGCGCGTCGAGGAAAGCCTGCCTCAGGTGAGCGTGCGCTCCCATGAGGGTGTGCGGGTAGACGTGGTCCCACTCGCGCCCCTCGGGGCCGTCGAAGCTCGCGTGGAGGAAGGCCCGCGCGAGGACGATCGAGTCGCGGCGCGGCCGGTCGCCGAGAGCGACGAGGGCGCTCTGCCCCGCGAGGAAGCCTCGCGGAGGAGCGGCGAGCGCGAGCGCGAA
>JACQDU010000404.1 GCA_016200955.1 bacterium | reverse complement strand
GCCCGCTCACGATCCGGCGCCCGGACGGCGAGGCGGTCTCGGAGCGGTTCGCCTAGGGCCGGCACGCTCGCCCGCAGGACCTCGCTGCGGCGATCCCCGACACGAAGGAGGACACGCGGAACCCGGGGACCGCGCGCTTGCGGCCGGAGAAGCGGAACGACACGCGCGGGGAAGAGGGCGCGCCCAAGACGTTCGGCCCTTACGAGATCCTCGCCGAGCTCGGCCGCGGGGGCATGGGAGTCGTCTACAAGGCCCGCCACCCCGCGCTCGATCGGATCGTGGCTCTCAAGGTCCTCATCGCCGGCCAGATGGCCTCCGCGACGCAGATGAAGCGCTTCCAGCGAGAGGCGGAGCTCGCGGGGAAGCTAAAGCATCCCTCGATCGTCCAGATCCACGACGTGGGGCAGATCGGGAACTACCAGTACTTCACGATGGATTACATCGAGGGGTCGCCTCTCAGCGAGAAGGTCAAGCGCCGGGACGTCCCGGTGCGCCAGGCGATCGAGATCGCGCGCGACATGGCCCTCGCGCTCGCGCACGCTCACGCGCAGGGAGTCATCCATCGCGACGTGAAGCCCGCGAACATAATCATCGACAAGGCCGGGGCGCCTTTCATCACGGACTTCGGGCTCGCGAAGGAGTTCCTGGACACGCAGTCGAAGCTCACGCGCACGGGAGCGGCGGTCGGGACGCCGTTTTACATGTCGCCCGAGCAGAGCCAGGGAAACGTCGAGCCCGCCTCCGACGTTTACTCGCTGGGAGTCGTGCTGTTCGAGATGCTCACGTTCGAGCTCCCGTTCACGGCGAAGACGCAGATCGAGCTCACCCGGAAGATACTCTTCGAGGAGCCGCCGCGGCCGACTTCCTTCGAGCCGGCGATCGATGCGGACGTCGAGACGATCGTCCTGAAGACCCTCAGGAAGGAGCCCTCCGAGCGCTACACGGCGGAGGAGCTCGCGCAGGACCTCAAGCGCTACCTGGCGGGAGAGGCGATCCGCGCGCGCCCGCGCACGGCGGCCGAGAGGTTCCGCGCGAAGCTCAAGAGGAACTGGGCGGCCGTCCTCACCGTGGCGATCGCGGTCCCGACGGTCGTCGCGGTCACGATCGGCGCCGTCTTCTACTTCCAGATGCGCGGCGAGCTCGAGGAAGCCCAGAGAAACGGCGTCCTCGTCCAAGCCCAGAAGGACAAGGAGGCCAGGGAGAAAGCCGAGCGCGAGGCCGCGGCCCTCGAGAGCGCCCGCCTCCGCGGTCAGGCCCTCAAGGAAGCCGAGCACGCCTGGACCGACGTGGACCGGATCCCTCTCACGGCGACCGACGCCTTCAAGGACAAGATCCGGGCGACCGTGAAGTCCGCCACCGAGGCCCTCCGGCACGACCCCAAGTGCGCGCGAGCCTTTCTCCTCCGGGGGCGCGCCCAGGAAGTCTCGCAGGCCCTCGACGACGCGCTCCGGGACTACTCCCAGGCACGCGAGGTCGAGCCGGACGGGCCGACCGGCGGCGAGGCCGCCTTCCGCGAGGGACGGCTGCGCCACCGCCGCCACGACTACAAGAAGTCGCTCCCGATCTTCGAGGAGCTCTCGAAGCGAAACGGCACGGGGATCTGGCGGATCCTCGCGAAAGCCAGCGTCCTCGTGCTCGCGACGGAGAAGCCCCGGCACGAGGCCGCGCTCGCCGAGGTCGAGGCCGCCCTGCGCCTCGATCCCACGTGCGCCGACGCTTACTTCATGAAGGCCGTGATCCTGGGAGACGACAAGAACAAGCTTCCGTCGAAGGAGGAGATGGACTGCCTGAACGCCGCTCTCGAGGCCGACCGGAAGAACGCGAAGGCTTACGCCGTGCGAGCCCAGGCCAGGCAGGCGCTCGGCCAGGACGGACCGGCCGAGGAGGACCTCGCCCACGCGCTGGCGCTCGATCCCGACGAGGAGGTCGCGCTCATCACGCGCGCGAACATGCGCGCCGGGGAGGACCGCTTCGCCGAGGCGCTCCAGGACCTCGCGCGCGTCCTCAAGATGCAGGAGCCGCACGAGGACCGGGAGATCCTGCTCCACGTGGCCTCGCTCGCGGCGCTGAACGGTCAGATCGAGGCGGCGCAGCGCTACGCCGACCGGGCCGCCGAGCTCTCTCCCGGGAAGCCCGAGCCCTTCCTCGCCATGGAGCGCATCTACCTGAAGCACGGCCAGGTCGAGGCCGCCATCCGCGAGCTCAAGCGCGGCCTCGAGGCCTGCTCCAAGGACGAGAAGACCTACGACGAGATCGGGCTCCGGTACACGGCCGCGCTCGCGCAGACCGTCCGCTTCGACGAGGCCCTGGCTTTCGTGGAGAAGGAGATCAAGGCCGCTCCCGGCTCACCCGGAAGGAAGTTCTGGCTCGCGGAGCTCTACGCGGGCCGTCGGGAGAGCCGCCAGGACATCGACCGCGCCCTCGGCATCTTCGAGGAGATCCACCAGCAGTCGCCCGCCTACGTCGAGGCGTACCGGGCTCACTTCACCATCTTGAAGGCCCTCGGCCGGCTGGACGAGTGCGGGGCGCTCGCGGACCGCCTCTACCGCGCCGCGCCCCGGGACATCGACGCTCTCGTCGCCGTCTCGACCACGCACCACCTCCGGGGAAGGGTCGGCGACGCCTTCGCGGTCGCAAAGCGCGCGCTCGAGATCGACCCCAGGAGCGCCCCGGCGAACGCGCAGCTCGCCTTCCTCGAATACCAGCGCGACGACCTCGAGGCCGCGACGCGCTACGCCAAGACGGCGCTCGAGCAGGACGCGGACAACACGGAAGCGCTCACGGTCCTCGGCGCGGTGACCGGGAAGGAGCACAAGTTCGCCGAAGCCGAGGGCTACTGCCGCCGCGCGATCAAGGCCGAGCCGCGGAACGACAACGCCGTCTCGATCTACATCATGGTCCTCCTCCAGCAGCAGAAGCTGGAGGCCGCCGCGCGGGAGGGCGAGAGGTTCCTCCGGCGCATCCCGCCAGAGGAGGCGCCGGCTCGCGTGACGAAGGCGCTGGCGTACGTCTACCTCGGGCAGAAGCGCGACCGCGAGGCCGAGACTCTCCTCGCCCACACCGTCGCCGAGGAGCCCGGGGACCCGACGGCGCACGAGGCCTACGCCGACGCCCTCTACCGCGTGGGGAAGACCGAGAAGGCCCTCGAGGAAGCGAACACCGCGCTCAAGATCGACCCCTCGAGCGAGATCGCGCAGAAGATCAAGGCCGCGATCGAGGGCCGGTGAGCGGAGCGAACCGGGCGAGGCCCGCCAGGGCCTTGCTCACCGCGGTGGGAGCGAGCGCAAGACGCGGCGCTTCGCTCTGCGGCGCGGAACACGAGCGGGGGCGCGCAAGCCCCCCATCGGGTGCACGCGCGAAGCTCACCGGCCGAAGCGGAAGCGGAAGATGTAGAACAGCGCCGCGACGCCGTCTCTCCAGCCGATCTTCTTGCCCTCCTCGTAGCTCCTGCCCGAGTAAGAGATCGGGACCTCGTAGAGCTTGTATTTCCCGCGCGCGAGCTTGGCCGTGATCTCCGGCTCGATCTCGAAGCGTCTCGCGCGGAGCTTGAGCGAGGTGGCCACGTCTCTCCTGAGGGCCTTGTAGCCGACTTCCATGTCCGTCAAGTTGTAATTCGTGACGAGATTCGAGAGTAAAGTGAGAAAACGGTTGATCACGTAATGCCAGAAGTAGAGGACGCGGTGCGGCCCTCCCAGGAAGCGGCTCCCGAAGACGGCGTCGGCTCGCCCGTCCACGAGAGGAGCCAGGAGGAGCGGGTAGTCCTTGGGGTCGTACTCGAGGTCGCCGTCCTGGATGATCACGACGTCGCCCCGCGCGTGGTCGAGCGCCGAGCGGACGGCCGACCCCTTCCCCTGGTTGCGCTCGTGCCGGATGAGCGAGAGGCGCGCCTCCGGGTGATCGCGCTGGAAGCGCTCGACCTCGGCCGTCGTCTTGTCGCGCGAGGCGTCGTCGCAGACGACGATGTCGCGCTCGAGCCCCGAGACCGGCGCTAGGACGACGCGCTTCAGGATCTCGTAGACCGTCGGCTCCTCGTTGTAGACCGGCATGAGCACCGAGAGCGTCTTCGGGAGGGGGCGCAGCTCGGGTGCCTTGTGCGGGGGGAGCGGCGCCTGGTCGTTGCTCAAGGACTTCTCCGGGGAAGCTCGTAGAGGAGCCAAGTGTAAACGACGGAGCCGCCTTCCGGATCGGGGCGGCTTCCCTCGAAAGCGAGAGGCGAGGAAAGACCTGCGCGCGCGAGCGCTTCCCGCGCGGCGAGCAGGCGATCCCGGGCGGCATCGTCGTGGCTCCTCGCGTGGAGGACGAGGAAGCTCACGCCCCGCGCCCTCGCGCTCGAGACGACCTGCGCGGCGTCGCCTCGAGGGAGGTCCACGAGCCGCCCTCCGGCGAGGAAGGCGACGGACCGGACGTGAGCCTCGTTCCCGCACAGGAGGAGCTCTCGCGACGGCTCTCTCTCCTGGACAGTCGCCCACCTCGCGGCGATCGCTCTCGCGACCGCGCGCTCGGCGTCGTTCTTCACGGCCTCTCTCCTCTCGAGCGTCTTCGGGAGGAGAACGGCCAGCCCGAGGAGAACGACGGCCGCGGGCGCCAGGCTGCGAGCACGGCTCGAGCGGAGGAGCGTCGCGCCGCGGTCCGCGAGGGCGATCGCTCCCGCGCCCGCCCACGCGAGGACGATCGCCGCCTCTCCCGCGGCGTGCTCCTTCGAGAGGTAGCCCTCGTTTCTCCTGAGGAGCACGTGAGCGCAGAAGAACGCGCCGAGCGTCGCGAGCGCCGGAGCGTGCGCGAGCCTCGCGCCGAGGCACCACGCCAGGCCCAGGGCTCCGAGGACGATGATGAGAGGATGCACCGCGTCCGCGGTCTTCCTCGCCGCCACGAGGACGGCGCTCGCGGTCCCGACCTCGGCGCTCGCCCGCGCGGGCGGGGCGAGGAGCGTCGCGAGGTCGCTCGCGACGGGCGCGACCTGCTCGCGAGGGTTCGGGTCGGGAATGCCGACCAGGTGCCTCTCGTGCTTCTTCAAGGTGAGCCGCCACGTCCCGCCCGACGGGTCGGTGCGGGAGACGGCGTCGTGGAGCGCGAGGATGTAAGGAGAGGCCGGCACGAGGAAGCCCGCCGTCACGAGAGCGAGCGCCGCCGCTCTCCCGGCGAGCGGCCTCCTCGGGAAGCCCGCGCGCTCCGCCGCCG
>JACQDU010000403.1 GCA_016200955.1 bacterium | reverse complement strand
GAAGACGCTGGAGGAGCGGAAGAGCCTCGACTCCTTCGCCGCGGACGCCGTCGCCGAGCGCGACCAGCTCCGCTCGCAGCTCTCCGAGAAGGAGCGCGCTTACGACGAGCTCGTCTCGAAGTCCACCGTCCCTCCCGAGGAGCGCGAGTCGGGGGGCGAGGCCCGCGCCCTGAGCTCGCGGCTCCAGGAGGTCCAGCGCGAGAAGGCCGAGCTCGAGGAGAAGCTCGCCTCGCTCTCGAAGCAGCACCAGGAGCACGTCGCGGCGTCGAAGGAGCAGTCGAAGCAGGTCGAGAGCCACACGCGCCGCCTGGGCGAGGTCGAGCGCGAGAAGGCCGACCTCGCCGCCCGAGCGCGCGAGCACGAGGCCCGGGCGAAGGAACACGCCGCGAAGCTCGCGGAGCTCGAGAAGAAGCTCGTTCTGGCGAAGGCCGACGTCGCCGACGACGAGTCCGAGGCTCGCCTCGCCGCCAAGGGCGACACGGGCGGCCTCGTCGCGCGCGTCCGGGCGCTCGAGCGCGACAAGGCGGAGATCCTCCTCGAGTCGAAGCGCGAGATCGAGCGGCTCACGAGGGAGCAGGACGCTCTCCGCGAGGAGCTCGAGAGCGCCGGCGAGATGATCGAGCGGCTCGGGAAGGAGCTCGAGCTCACCTGAAATCGGCGCCGCGGGATGGGGCGGCGTCTTCTCTTGCGACGTGAGGCGGGCGGGAGTCGAGGTTCCACTTCTCTATGAACAAGAAGGCGACCATGGGCATTGACCCGACGTGCATCGAGCTCGTCCGAAGCGGGCTCATCACGTACCGCCAGCTCAACGAGGTCCACCGGCTCGTCCAGGAGACGGGCGGCTCCTTCGAGGACCTGCTCGTCTCGAAGGGCTACCTCTCGAAGGAGCAGCTCGCCGGGAGGCGCCGGGCGCCGAAGCGGCCGAAGCGGAAGCAGCTCCGGCTCACCGACTCGCTCGACCTCGTGAAGTGCGGCCTCCTCACGTTCAAGCAGCTGAACGAGTGCCACCGCGAGGCGCGCGCGACGCGCGGCGAGAAGACCGTCGTCGACGTCATGGTCGCGAAGGGTTACGTGAGCGAGGTCCAGCTCGCCACGATCCCCAAGCCCGCCGAGCGCACGAAGCACAAGAAGTTCTCCTCCTCCTGGGACCTCTTCCGGGCGGGCGCCGTGAGCCTGAAGGCGCTCAACGAGTGCCACCGCTACGTGAAGTTCGACGCTCCCGGGAAGTCCTTGAAGGAAGCCCTCGTCGAGCGCGGCTTCATCACGCGCGAGCAGCTCGCGGACGTGGAGCGGAAGAAGGCATCGGGCGAGCTCCGGGACGAGCGCGGGACCGCGGCCTCTCCTTTCATGGAGAAGTACGCGAAGGACCTCGAGGGGATCGAACCCGAGCTCCGCGAGGAGCTGCGACGCGAGCACGAGGCGGCCGGGGCTCCGGCTCCCGCTCCCCGGGACGAAGCGATCCGCCCGGAGCGCAAATCCAGGCCCGCTCCGAGGCGTGCGGGGCCGCCCTCGCCCGCTCCCCCGAAGCCCGTGTCCCAGGAAGAGACCGACATCCGCTCCGCGCGCACGTTCGTGGGCGGAGACGAGGACGAGGAAGACAAGCCGGGAACGATCGAGGAAGACGTCGACATCCGCTCCGCCCAGACCTTCGTGGGAGACGAGGACGACGACGACAAGCCGGGTGAGATCGAGGAGGACACGGACATCCGCTCGGCCCAGACCTTCGTGGGCGGCGACGACGACGAGACCGAGGAGAACCCCGAGGAGGAGGCCGAGTTCCGCGCCGCGCGGACCTTCATCGGCGACGAGGAGGAGGACGAGGACAAGCCGGGCAAGATCGAGGAAGACGTCGACATCCGCTCCGCGCAGACGTTCGTCGGCGGAGACGAGGACGACGACGAGCCCAAGGAAGGCGAGGACGTCGCCTTCCGCGCCGCGCAGACGTTCATGGACGCCGGCGAGCCTCCCGAGGGCGAGGGACCCGAGACGAAGTCCTCCATGGAGATCCGCGTCGCCAAGACCTTCATGGACGTGGGCGAGTCGGCCGAGCTGCCGGGAGCTCCGCCGAAGAAGCCCGAGGACAAGTCCGGCGGGACCTTCATGGACATGGCCGTGGGCGACGCCTTCGCGAAGGGCGAGACCCAGAGCGGGATCATGGGCCCCGGCATGATGATGGAGGGCGGCGGCGTCTCGGTCGAGGGCAAGGACGTGGCCTCGGCGTCCGGGTTCCAGAAGCAGCCGACGCAGACCGGGACCGAGGGCGACGGCGCGACGTTCATGGACCTCGTCGACGCGCCCGACGCTCCCGGGACGAAGTCGGGCGCCGGGACGAAGTCGGGCGTCGGCACGAAGTCGGGCGCCTCGGGCTCCGGCACCGAGTTCGACCGCAAGGCGACCAAGTCCACCGCGAGCGCCGCCTCGGGCTCGACCAGCGTGAGCGGCACCTCGAGCGCGTCCGTGAAGGCGGACTCGAAGGGCTCCTCATCCGCCGCCGCGGCGAGCTCGACCGAGGCCGACGCTCAGGCGAAGAAGGCGAAGAAGAAGAAGGAAGACGAGGACGCTTACTCGCATCCGCTCGTCGGGAAGGTCATCGGCGGCTGCCGCATCGTGAAGAAGCTGGGAGAGGGCGGCATGGGGGCCGTCTTCTTGGCCGAGCACACGAAGCTCAAGCGGCAGTCGGTCATCAAGGTCGTGCCCGCTCACCTCGCGAGCAACCGCCAGCTCATCGCCCGCTTCGAGCGCGAGGCGCGCGCGGCCGCGCAGGTCAAGCACCCGAACATCGTCGACGTCTACAACGTCGGCGAGGAGAACGGCGTCCACTACATCGAGATGGAGTTCGTGGACGGCAAGGCGCTCGACTCCATGCTCAAGGACAAGAAGGTCCTCGAGCAGATGGAGTGCGTGCGCATCATCAAGGACTCGTGCCGCGCGCTCTCCGAGGCCCACAAGAACGGCGTCGTCCACCGCGACATCAAGCCCGACAACATCATGATGACGCGGAAGGGCCAGGTGAAGATCGCCGACTTCGGCCTCGCCCGCACCAGCTCCGAGGACCTCGAGCTCACGAAGGTCGGCCAGATCCTCGGCACGCCCGCTTACATGTCGCCGGAGCAGTGCCAGGGGAAGCCGACCGACCACCGCTGCGACATCTACTCTCTCGGCGCGACCTTCTACTGCATGATCACCGGGAAACGGCCTTTCACGGGCACCTCCGTCATGGAGATCATGCAGAAGCACATAGACGAGGAGCCGATATCTCCCAGGGAGTACAACCCCGAGATCGCCGTCCAGGTCGTCAAGATCATCTTGAAGATGATGGCGAAGAAGCCGGACGACCGCTTCCAGAACGCGGACGAGGTCGTCGCGGCGATCGACCAGTTCATGAAGGAGGAGGGCACCGAGCACCTCCAGGAAGTCCAGCGGGCGCTCGGCGACGACTACCGCCTCGTCAAGAAGCTCGGCCAGGGCGGCATGGGTGCCGTCTACTCCGCCCGCGCCCAGGTCGAGAAGCCTCGGGTGAAGGTCGGCTCCCTCGTCGCGCTCAAGGTCCTGAACCGTGAGGTCAACCAGGAGGAGATCGCGCGCTTCGAAATGGAGGCGAAGCTCGCGCTCGAGATCGACCACGAGAACATCATCCGGGTCCTCGAGTTCAAGATCTCGCCGGACATCAACTACATCGTCATGGAGTTCGTCGAGGGCAAGAGCGTCCGCGACATCATCCGCGACGAGAAGAAGCTCCCGGGGAAGGAAGCGATCCGCGTCTTCCGCGAGGGCGCGAAGGGCCTCCTCGCGGCTCACGCGAAGAAGATCATCCACCGCGACATCAAGCCCGACAACATCATGCTCGCAAAGTCCGGGCTCGTGAAGATCGCCGACTTCGGCATCGCGAAGCACGCCGAGGCGGCGAGCGAGCTCACGCAGGCCGGCGTCGTCGTCGGCACGCCGCACTACATGTCGCCGGAGCAGTGCGGCGGCACGGCCGCCGACGTGAGGGTCACGACGCAGGCCGACATCTACGCCTTCGGCGCCACGCTCTACTTCATGCTCACGGGGCAGAAGCCGTTCGAGGGAGAGACGCAGGCGACGATCATCCGCCAGCACCTCAACACTCCGCCGAAGCCTCCCAAGGAGATCGACGTCACCCTCGACGAGTCTCTCTCGAACGTCGTCCTGAACATGATGGCGAAGAAGCCGAAGTACCGGTACGCGACCCTCGAGGACGTGCTCCACGACCTGGACGCCGTCGAGAAGGGCAAGCGGGTCAAGAAGCACCGGAACGTCGATGTCCCCTTCGAGGAGACCGGGAGCAAGAAGGCTTACCTCGGCGTCGCCCTCGTCCTCTCCGTGGCCTTCCTCGCCGCCGCGCTCCTCTTCAGGGGAGACAGCACCACCAAGGCGAGGCGCGAGATCCAGGAGGCCTTCACGAAGGGCGAGGAGTCGATCGTCCGCTCGCTCGCCTCGCGCCAGTTCCGCGAGGCGGAGCGCCTGACCGAGAACCTCCCGCAGGAGCTCGCCTCCTACGACCACACGAGCGGGAAGCAGCTCGCGCTCGAGTACGACACGCAGATCGCGAGCCTCTCCCAGCGCGTCTCGCGCGAGAAGGGCGCGCGCGACCAGCGGGCCAGGGACCTCTGGGAGCGCGGCGAGAAGGCCCGGAAGGCGGCCGAGGCGGCCAAGACGCGGGAGGTCCCGAAGGACAAGGACGAGCAGGAGAAGTTCTTCAAGCGAGGCGGCAAGTTCCTCGAGGACGCGACGAGCTGCATCCGCGCTTACGGCTCCGCCTACGCCGTCACCGAGGAGGCCGAGGCCTCGCTCTACGGCGACTCGGACGTGATCGACCGCGCCGCGGAAGCACGGAAGAACCTCGTCCGCGACCTCACCGCCTACGGCCTCGACCGGCTCGACGCTCTCCGCGCGTACAACAAGAGCGCGTTCATCGAACGGTATTACTTCTACTGGCTCGCGGACGGCCTCACGAACGACTGGAAGCACGTCTGGGAGAGGATGCCGCTCCCGGGCAAGGGAGCCGAGGGCAAGGACCGCGCGGTCGACCTCCACGACGTCTCGAAGGCCGCGGACGACCTGCTCAAGGAGTACGGAGCCGGCAGGGACCGCGACATCCCCGGGAAGCTCGAGGACTGCGCCAGGGCCTGCGCCGAGGCCATGGACAAGGAGCGCTCCGAGCGCATGCGCGCGCGCGAGCAGGGTCGCGACTTCGACTACCTGAGGATCCTCCCCGCGTACCAGGAGGCGAAGGACAAGATCGTCGCCACGGGGCAGGCCCAGCGCTCGGCGCACGCGTCGATCGTGACGGACAAGCTCGACGAGCTGCTCAAGCGCCGCGACGACGACGCGACGAAGAAGGTGGACGACGCCGTCGAGGAGGCGAAGAAGCAGGCGAGGACGGGGAAGCCGCACTCCGCCCTCGAGCTCCTCGAGCGCACGAAGAACGAGGTCAAGCGCTTCTACGCCGCGAGCGACCGCGCGCTCGAAGCGCTCCTCGTGCGCCTCGACGAGTCCACGGGTCTCGTGCTCAAGGCCGCGGACGAAGGCTGGCGCCGCGAGAGGGACCGGCTCGACGAGCTCGCGTGGCGCGACCGGCGCTTCCTGGAAGCGGAGAAGGGATACCTCGAGCTCGCGGGCAACGCCGAGTACGTGGACGAGCTGCCCACCGAAGGCAAGAAGACGATCCAGCAGCTCGCGCGCACGGAGCTCCAGGAGCTCGGGCCCAACCTCGCGCTGCTGCGGAGCGACGGCGAGCGCTCGCACATGGTGCCCGTGGCCGCGGACGGCCCCTTCCAGGTCGGCTCCGACGACCCGCACCCGTACGCGGCGAACCAGCACCCGATGCACTGGGTGACCGTCCAGGAAGTCGGCGCTTTCTGCATCGACCGCACGGAGGTCACCGTCGGGCAGTACGTGCGCTTCCTCAAGACCGACCCGAAGACGGGCCGCCCGCTCAAGGAGGGCGCGGCGCTCGATCTCACGTTGCCTCACGATCCTTGCCCGCTCTTCTGCCACCCGAACGAGCCGCGCACGGGCCACGCTCCGCGCGAGCTCGACCTCTTCAAGCTCGCGGAGACCGCTCCCGACAAGCCGGTCGCCTTCGCGAGCTGGTACGACGCCTACGCGTTCGCGAAGTGGGCCGGGAAGCGCCTCCCGCGCGAGGTCGAGTGGGAGAAGGCCGCGGTCTGGAACCCGAGGGAGAAGAAGGCCGCGCTCTACCCCTGGGGCGATCGGTGGGACGCGAACCTCCTCGTGTGCACGAAGAAGGGCGACGAGTGGCCCGAGCTTCCGGCGGTCGGCTCGATCCCCGACGGCAGGAGCTTCTACGGCGCGCTCGACATGGCGGGCAGCGTCTGGGAGTGGACCGCCGACGACTACAAGGGCTACGCGGGGACAGACTGCCAAGACCCCGACTTCGGGAGCAAGTTCCGCGTCGTCCGCGGCGGCAGCTTCCAGGACCACCGCGAGACGGCCTTCCGTGGCTGCTTCCGGTTCCGCGAGCTGCCGATCGACCGCAAGGAGAAGATCGGCTTCCGCTGCGTCCGTGCGGCCGAGTAACGGGCACCATGGGAGGAACGGTGAGACGCCGCTCTGGGAAGACGGGAGCGATCCTCGCGCTCCTCGGGATCGGGGTCGCGTCGAGCTGCGTCTCGGCGACGAAGTACGCGAACACCGCGCTCAAGCGAGGGCGCGAGGGCGACGACATGAAGGTCCAGTTCGACCTCTCGCTCGTCGTCCAGTCGAAGGACGAGGGGCTCGCGGGAGCGGACCGGAACATCAAGCGTCACCCGAGGAACTACAAGTTCTCGTGCGCCGTCGCGCCGCTCACGATCGAGTTCCGCCGCAGCGAGAAGGACAAGGAGCTCGGCGAGCCCGAGGAGAACTTCTCGCAGCGCCCGCCCCTCTCGCGGCCCATCGAGGACGATGAGAGAAGGACGCCGGCCGAGCTCCCGCTCGAGGACCGCCTCGCCGGCGTGCCGCTCCGCTCCGCGGAGGACCGCTTCGCGCAGACGGCTCCTCCCTCGACCGCGACTCCCGCATCGGTCGAGAAGCCTCCGGCCGAGGCTCCTCCCGCTCCTCCGGGCGAGGAGCCGAAGGCGCCCGAGAAGCCCGACGAGGAGCCGAAGTACCGGCGAGTCGGCTCTCTCCCCCCGGGGGGCCGGGGGGGATGGAATCCCGCCGCGGCCGGGACGACGCGGCGTCACTTCGCGGCGAACGACGTCCCCGCCGCGGTCGCCTCGGACTCCGTCTCCGCGGTGAGCAGCGAGACCGTGGCCGACGTGGGCACCGCCGCGTCCGCCGCCCTCATCCGCACCTCGACGGACGAGCTCAGGAAGATCTCCCAGTACGAGGGCATGAACTTCAAGATCGACGCGAACGGCTTCCGCAAGCGCATGGCGGACGTCTTCCGCGAGTACCTGCTCTTCGAGCGAGTGGACGAGATCGACTACACGAGCGACCAGAAGACGCTCGACAGCCTCTTCCAGCAAGCCGAGGCGAACGGCGACGACTTCCTGCTCGTGGCGACGCTCAAGCGGAACAAGGTGAGCTACCTCGGCACCGACTTCGGCGGGGCCTTCACGGACGACGTGCTCTGGATCCTCTTCTGGTTCCCCTCTGAGTTCTTCGGCTTCATCCCGCGCGAGAGCTACCAGGCCGACGTCGAGCTCCAGGTGAAGCTCTACGACGTGCGCTCCCGCTTCGCGGTCGTGGACCGGACGTTCGAGGGGCACGACCGGCTCGTCCTCACGGGCTCCGAGCGCGGCTACCAGATCTTCGGGCCGTTCACGGTCGCCATGACGAGCTGGGCCTACAGCCGCGAGCGTCTCTTCTCGACGGCGGGCGAGTGGGTCCGCCCCGGCGCCTGGATCGACACGGAGCGACAGCTCCTCGACCACTTCTACAACCAGCTCAAGAAGGAGCTCGACAAGACCGACACGCCGACGTTCGACGACAGCACGAACCGG
>JACQDU010000402.1 GCA_016200955.1 bacterium | reverse complement strand
GCGGCGACTTCCACGGCGACTCCCGGCCAGCTTCTCATTTTCCCTTCCTGAAGGCTCACGGAAGCCTCAAGAAAGGTCTTCCGGTTGCTGACGTGTCGCCTCCGATCGCTGAAACAAAGACTTAAGACCGAAGTGAGGCGTCGCCTGTCAATGCCCGGCGACACGCGCGGTTAACACTTTTACATAAGCAAGACAAATGGCGTCTTTTACGTAAGCTGGACACAAAGAAGGTCTAGGGGGAGTCAAGTCCAGGTTTCAGCGGCACTAAGGGCCGCAGGGAAAGGGAACCGACCGGTAGGGCACGCGGAAGCGTTGGATCTGCGCGCCTCGAGACCGGCCGGAGCGAGAGGGAAGGGTCCATGGAAGTCGTGCGAAGCGCGGGCTACCGCGCCAGGGTGCTGTCTTTCCTTGTTCTTTCCACGAGCGCGCTCACGGTCGCGGGGTGCGGGCTGAGCTCGGGTGGAGGCGGTTCGGGCGGTCCGCCTCCGGGTCCGAGCATGAGGCTCGCGATCGCCTCGGGAGACAACCAGACGGGGCCGGTGGGAACGCAGCTCCCGCTGCCGCTCGTCGTGTCGGTGAAGGATCCGACCGGTCAACCTCTCGCGAACAAGTCGGTCACGTTCAGCGTGACGGGCGGGTCGCTCACGGGAACGATCGGGACGACGACTTCCCAGGGCCTCGCGCAGACGAACCTCACCTTGAGCTCGCTCGCGGGACAGAACACGGTCACGGCGAGCGTCACGGACGCCTCGCCTTCTTCCGTGACGTTCCACGCGGCCGCGACCTCGTCCACGCAGGTCGCCTCGCTCTTCGTGAGCGGTCTCCCGAGCCAGGTGACGGCCGGGAGCGCGAACGCGCTCGTCGTGACCGCGCGCACCTCCGACGGGAACACGGCGACCGGATACGCGGGCGCCGTCTTGCTCACCTCGACGGACCCGGGCGCGATTCTCCCGGCGAGCTACACCTTCCAGACCGCCGACGCGGGCGTTCACACCTTCCCGGGCATCGTCCTGAACACGATGGGAACCCAGACGATCACGGTGACGGACACGGCCACGTCTTCTCTCGCGGGATCGCAGACGGTCTACGTGGGAGCCGGCGCTGCGGCCAAGCTCGTGGTCTACGGGATCGCGAACCCGTTCAACTCGGGCGCGGTCTCCGATGTCTACGTCGCGGCCAAGGACGCCCACGGGAACACGGCGACCGCCTACTCGGGGACGATCGCGTTCTCCTCCACGGACGGCGGCGCGACTCTCCCTGCGAGCTATGCGTTCACGCTCGCGGACCAGGGAGTCCACTGCTTCCCGCAGGGAGTCAAGCTCGTCGCGGCCGGTTCGACGATCGTCACCGCGACGGACACCCTGCTCCCGAGCGTCACGGGGAGCCAGACGGTCGCGGTCGTCTCCGTGGAGCGGGTCACGAGCTTCACGAGCGCGAAGTCTCGCGTCCCGTTCGGCTCGACCGTCGGTCTCTCCTGGAGCACGGCGGGCGCGCCCACGACGCTCACGCTGCAGCCCGGGAGCATCGATGAGACGGGCAAGGCGACCGAGACAGTCACGCCGTTCCCGACCGTCCCGACGACCCCCGATCCGCGCGCCTGGTACAAGCTCGTCGCCACGACTCCCACGAACACGGGGGAGAACTCCGAGGTCGTGCGCGCGCTCGAGGCGGGCGGGCCCACGGAGGACCAGGGCCTCGCGGTCGCGGCCATGCCGGACGGCGGCTACGTCGTGGCGGGAACCTTCACGACCACCGCGAGCTTCTCGATCGACACGAACCTCCTCTCGAACGGGGGGAAGGACGGGTTCGTCGCGCGTTACTCGAGCACGGGCGCGCTCGTGTGGGCGGCGCAGATGGGCGGGCCCGCGGACGACTACGCGCAGAGCGTCTGCGGGCTCCAGGACGGGAGCGTGCTCGTCTGTGGCTCGTTCGCCGGGACCGCGAGCTTCAGCGCGACCGTGAGCCTCGCCTCCGCGGGCGGCACCGACGCGTTCGTCGCGCACTACAAGTCGGACGGCTCGCTCGACTGGGCGACCAGGGCGGGCGGCGCCGGAGACGACCAGGGCCTCGCGCTCGCGGGCTTGCCCGACGGGAGCAGCGTCGTCGTCGGCGCGTTCACGGGGAGCGCGACCTTCGGGACGACCAGCCTCACGTCGGCGGGGTCGAGCGACGTCTTCGTCGCTCGCTTCCGCTCCGACGGCTCGATCGCGTGGGCGAAGTCCGCCGGCGGGTCGGGCGAGGACCGGGCGCTCGGCGCGGCGGCTCTCGCGGACGGGTCCGTGCTCGTCACGGGCTTCTTCAACGGGAGCGCGACGTTCGGCGCGACGATCCTCACCTCGGCCGGCGGCAAGAACGTCTTCGTCGCTCGCTTCGGCTCCCAGGGGAGCGTGATCTCCGCCCTGCAGGCGGGAGGCGCGGGCGACTCGATCGGGCAGGCCATGGCCACGGCGTCCGACGGCACGAGCTTCGTCGTCGGCTCCTTCACCGGAAGCGCGACCTTCGGCGCGACGGCTCTCACGTCGTCGGGCGGCAAGGACGCCTTCGTCGCCAAGCTCGCGACGGACGGCTCGATCGCGTGGGCGAAGAACGCCGGCGGCACGGGAGAAGACGTGGCGCTCGGAGTGGGCGCCTTCCCCGACGGGAGCGCGATCGTCGCGGGCTCCTTCCAGGGAAGTGCGACCTTTGGCGCCACGACCCTCTCCTCCGCGGGAGCGAACGACGTCTTCATCGCGCACTACAAGGCCGACGGTTCGGTCACGTGGGCCGCGAGCGCCGGAGGCACGGGAGACGATCAGGGCACGGCCGTCGCTTCCTTCCCGGACGGCGGCTTCGCTCTCACGGGCTCCTTCTCGGGCACGGCCGTGCTCGCGAGCGGCGTGAGCCTGAGCTCCCGGGGAGGGCAGGACGCGCTCGTCGCGAAGTACGGCGCGGTGAACTACGCGATCCTCGAGATGCGCCCCGAGGGCATGTGCTTCGCGAAGCAGACCTCCGGGTCGAGCCCGGGCTCCAAGGGATACGCGTGCGTGTCCTACACGGACGGGAGCACGGCCGTCACGGGGTCCTACGCGAAGACGGTCACGTTCGGGCCGTCCTCGACGCTCACGGCCTTCGGCACGCAGGACGCGTTCGTCGCGCGCTACACCGCGAACGGCACGCTCTCGTGGGTGAAGGACGCCGGCAACTCGGGAACGGCCGAGGGGCTCGCGGTCGCGGCCCTCGACAACGGCCGCACGCTCGTCGTGGGAGACTTCACGGGGAGCGCGGTCTTCGGCCGCGGCGAGCCCGCTCAGACGACGCTCACCGCGAGCGGAACGACCAAGCAAGCCTTCGTCGCGCTCTACGGCTCCGACGGAAAGCTCGTGTGGGCGAAGCAGACGACGGGCGCGACGCTCGCGGTGGCGCAGGGCGTCTCCGCTTACTCGGACGGCAAGTGCGTGGTGACGGGTTACTTCACGGGCACCGCGACCTTCGGCACCGGAGTGAGCCTGACCGCGACGACCGGGAGCACCGGCACGACGACGGACCCGTCGACGGGCTCCACTTCCACGTCCTCGTCCTCGTCGCCGAGCCTCTTCGCGGCGAGCTCCGACGCCGCGGCTCAGGCCCCGTCTCCGACGCCGGTCCCGCCGGTCAAGGGCTCGGGCGGACAGAACGTCTTCGTCGTCCGCTACGACGCCACCGGCGCGGCCGTCTGGGCAGCGAGCGCCGGTGACACCGACAAGAGCGCGTGGGGCCAGGCGATCTCGTCCGTGCCGGACGGGACCTCGATCTGCGTCGGTTACTTCGCCACCAAGGCGACGTTCGGCAAGGGCGAGACGAACGAGACCACCCTCACCGCGAGCGGCGGCAACGACGTCTTCGTCGCGCGCTACAAGGACGACGGGAAGCTCTCGTGGGCGAAGATCGCGGGCGGCACCGCCGACGACCGCGCGCAGGCAGTCGTCGCCCAGAGCGACGGCAGCTCCTACGTGACCGGCTTCTTCGGCGGGTCGGCGACGTTCGGGACGGTCTCTCTCACGGCGGTGGGGGCCTCCGATGTCTTCCTCGCCCGCGTGAAGTCCGACGGCACCTTCGACTGGGCCAAGAAGGCGAGCGGCTCGGGCTCGACCGACGTGGCGCAGGCGAACGCGCTCACCGTCCTCGCCGACGGGACGATCGGCGTCGTCGGCGGCTTCAAGGGGTCGGTGACGTTCGGCTCGACGACCCTCACGACCTCGGGCGGGGCGCAGAACGCGTTCTTCTCCCGCTTCGCCTCGGACGGCACGGCGAGCGACGCGAGGAAGTGCGCCTCGAGCGCCGACGGCAGCGCGCTCGGAGTCGGCGCGATCTTCGACGGGAGCATCGTCTGGACCGGGAGCTTCAAGGGCTCGACGACCTTCGGCTCGGGGGAGCCGCAGACGACGGTCCTCACGGCGACCGGCCTCGTCTTCGAGGCCTTCGTCGCGAAGTGCTTCCCTTACGTTCCGTAGAGGCCGACGAAGACACCCACTCGCGG
>JACQDU010000385.1 GCA_016200955.1 bacterium | reverse complement strand
GTCGAGCGCGCGAAGCTCGCCCTCTTCTGGCACGAGGAGAGGCCGTGGGCGATCTCGAACGTCTGCAACCACAAGGGCGGCCCGCTCGCCGAGGGTCGCTTGCGCGAGGAGTACGTCGTCTGCCCGTGGCACGCCTGGGAGTACAGCGTGAAGACGGGGAAGGGCCCTCCCGGCTACGACGAGGAGGCCGTGGCGACGCACGCGGCCGAGGTCCGGGGAGCCGACGTCTGGGTGAGCACGGAGCCCGCGACTCCCAGGAAGCTCGTCTCGCATCCGCCGCACCCGCTCGCGCGCAAGCCGGACCGCTCGCCCCACGAGAAGGCGCGCGTCCTCGGGATCTCGACGACCGAGATGGACAAGGCGAACCCGCGCTTCTCGGGATCGGACGCTCTCCTCGAGCACGCTCTCTCCCACGCCTCGGGCAAGCTCGGAGCCGAGACGCAGCTCGTCCGCCTGCGCGACCTCGCGTTCCGGCACTGCGAGGGGAACTACTCCAAGGCCGCGCGCGCGTGCACGTGGCCGTGCGCGATCACCGACCGCGACCCCGAGGACCAGCTCGCGACGCTCTACGAGGCCCTCGTGCACTGGGCCGACGTCGTGCTCCTCGCGACTCCGATCCGCTGGGGATCGGCCTCCTCTCTCTACTACAAGATGGTCGAGCGCCTGAACTGCGTGCAGAACCAGGTCACGATCGGCGACCGGGTCCTCATCGAGAAGAAGGTCATGTCGTTCATCATCGTGGGCGGCCAGGACAACGTGCAGGCCGTCGCGGGACAGCTCCTCACGTTCTTCTCCGAGATCGGGTTCGTCTTCCCGCCGTTCCCTTACATCGCCCACAGCCGCGGCTGGTCGGCCGAGGACATGGAGCGGAACGTCAAGATCGTTCGCCAGAGCGACGACCTCCGCGCGGGCGCGGCCGACCTCGCTGCGCGGGCGATCGAGACGTGGAAGCACATCGCGCAGCCCGGGAAGCTCCAGCGCGGCGGCCGCAAGGCGCACTCCGACGCTCGAGCCGGCTCCGCGGCCGAGACGGGCTCGAGCGATCTCCGGGAGTCGGCCGCCGGCTCATGAGCGGGCGTCTCCGAGCACCTTCTTGTAGAGCGAGCGGTTCGAGGTCGTGAATCCGGCTCGCTCGTAGAGCCTCGCGACGCGCGACTCGCCGGGGAGAACTTCGAGAGCGAGGTGGCGGATGCGCCGGCGGCGCGCCCGCTCCTCGATCAGCTCGAGGACCCTCGCGCCCGTGCCCCCGCGGTGCTCGGGAGCGACGTAGAGCTCGTCCAGGAGGAGCGCCTCGCCGCGGAACTCGTTCGACCAGAACGAGACGAGGATCGCGTAGCCGAGAGGCTTCCGCTCCCGCTCGACGATGAGCACCTCGCCGCGCTCGGGCGCTCTCTCGAAGGCGGCGAGCGTGGACGCGATGAAGGGAGCGCCGAGGCGCCCGTGCTCGAAGTCCCGCGACCAGGCCTCGAGGCGCGGGAGGTCCTCGCGCGTGGCGGGCCTGAGCGAGCACTCGTGCCGGCTCGTCATGGGCGGCTTTCTCTCGTCATTGAGCTTCGCGGCGGAACCAAGGCGTGAGAGGCGAGCTCTTGAAGAAGTCGAGGAGCATCCCGCCGACCTTCTTGACGCCCGAGGGAGACGGGTGCGTGCCGTCCTTCCCGCAGTCGTCCTGCTCCCAGACGAGGCCGTCCGATCGCTTGTTCTTCCCTTCGGTCCAGAGATAAGGACCCCACGCGAGCCAGGCGCCTGCTCCATCGGGGTCGAGGTCGCCCGCGCGCTCGTCGATCTTCCCCGTCTTCTTCTGGTTGATCTGGGCCTCGATGACCCACTTCACGGAGAAGCCCGACTCGTAAGCGTAAGGCTCGGGATTCAGGGGAGAGGTCGCGTAGCCCGCGTAGATCCGGCTCGAGAGGAAGACCTGCTTGAGATTCGGGTAGCGCTTCTTCATGGAGCGGATGACGTCGCCCGTCGAGCGCACGAGCGCGTAAGCGTCTGCCTGAGGCGAGGGGAGCGAGAACTTGGGCCCAGGGTTCGCGAGCTTGAGCCAGACCGCCTCGACCTGCTTCTCCGAGAGGTCCTGTTTTCCGAGCACCTCGTCCCGCACGCGGTCGTATTCGGGGGAGCTCGCCTGGGCCCACGACGCCGCGACCTTCCCGCCCTTCGCGCCGTCGAGGATCACGAGAGACGTCTTGTTGACCGCGTCGTCCGCGCGCGCCTGAGCCATGAAGCTCGGCCCGCCGCGGCCTCCGCCGCCGCCGAATTCCTGGGTCGTGTTCGACATCCCGATCGAGAGGAGGACGTACTTCCCGTCCTTGGCGGGCCGCCCGTCCTTGTCGAGCGGGCGGATCGCGAGCGCGCGCTTCTTCCCTTCGTCCTGGTGAGCCTTCGGCATCTCGTTCCCGCCCGGGTAGAGCCCGCCCTCGAAGCCCAGGTACTTCGCCTTCCCCATGTCCGTGAGAGGAACGAGCGCCGAGCGCGAGCTCACGTCTCCCGTGCCGTCCTTCGCGCCCTTGTCGGGCTTCCCCTCGAGCGGGCGCGTGAGAGCGAGGCCGAGGAAGACGAGCGTTGCGAGCCCGAAGGCTCCAGCGAGCGAACGGATCTTCATGGGGTTCCCTCGATGTGAGTATGGCAAGGCGCGAGAGAACGGCCTTACCGACTTTTTGTAAGCTTTCATCGAGATGCCCCCTCTCCGCGCGAGAGCGCCCGCGAAGACGAACCTGTTCCTCGAGGTCCTCGGGAGGAGACCCGACGGATACCACGAGCTCGACACGGTCTTCGCCGAGCTCGACCTCGCGGACGAGCTCTCGTTCGAGCGAGAGGACGACCGCCTCGAGGTCACGTGCGAGGGAGATCCGACCGTGCCCTCGGGGAACGAGAACCTCGTCTGGCGCGCGGCGCACGCTCTCCGCACGAGGGTCGGGAGGCCCGCCCTCGGAGCGCGGATCGCGATCACGAAGCACGTGCCATCGGGAGGGGGCCTCGGCGGCGGGAGCTCCGACGCGGCGACCGCGCTCCTCGCGCTCGACCAGCTCTGGGAGCTCGAGCTGGGCCCGCGCGCGCTCGCGCCCATCGCGGCCGAGGTCGGCTCGGACTGCGCCTTCTTCCTGGAAGGCGGCATCCAGAGAGGCACGGGGCGCGGAGAGCTCCTGTGGAAGCTCCCTCCCCTCGCGCGAGCGCTCGACCTCGTCCTCCTCGTGCCCGCGGCGAGTTGCCCTACTCCCCTCGTCTACAAGGCCCTCGCGCCTCACCTCCAGGGAGCGAGCCCGCGCGACTCCGGCGAGATGCTCCGCGCCCTCGAGGCGAACGATCCCGCGCGGGTCGCCCGCGCTCTCTGGAACCGGCTCGAGGCTCCCTGCTTCGAGCTCTTCCCGATCGTCGCCAAAGCCAAGGAAGACCTGTCCTCGCGCGGGCTCCTGGGCTGTCTCCTCTCGGGGAGCGGCGCCACCGTGCTCGGCGTCGCGCGAGACCGCGCTCACGCCGAGGCCGTGGCGAGCGCGCTCTCCCGTGAAGGCAAG
>JACQDU010000384.1 GCA_016200955.1 bacterium | reverse complement strand
CGGGAGGCCCCTTTCGATCGCGCGAGGACCTGAGGCGCGTGCGAGGGCTCGGCCCGAAGACCTTCGAGCAAGCCGCCGGCTTCCTGAGAGTCCAGGGAGACGAGCCCCTCGACCGCACGGCCGTCCACCCCGAGAGCTACGCGCTCGCGCACAGGATCGCCCGCGAGCTCGGTCTCGACCTCGCCTCGAGCGCCTTCGCTCGAGGCGAGCTCGCGCCCGCGCTCGAGGGCGTGGATCCCGCTCGCTTCGCGGGGACCGACGCCGGGATCGAGACGGTGCGAGACATCCTCTCGGAGCTCGCTCGTCCCGGCCGCGATCCTCGCGGGAAGCCCCTGGGCTTCGAGTACCAGGAGGGCGTCGAGAAGCTCTCGGACGTGAAGGTCGGCATGGAGCTCCCGGGGACCGTCACGAACGTGACCGACTTCGGCGCCTTCGTGGACATAGGCGTCCACCGGGACGGCCTCGTCCACGTGAGCCAGCTCTCGGAGCGGCGGATCGCTCACCCGTCCGAGGTCGTGGCCGTCGGAGACCGCGTGCGCGTGCGGGTCATCGAGATCGACCTCGACCGCGAGCGGATCGGGCTCTCTCTCAGGAAGACGTGAGGGCGGCGAGCCTCACTCCTCGGAGACGACCGAGACGTCCGCGGTCTGGGCCTCCAGGAACTTCTTCGAGTGAGCGTCTCCCCTGACCTTGTAGTTCAGGAAGGCGGTCGCGTAAGCGCAGACGATCGGCGTCTTCGGGTCCTTGTGGAGCATGTGAGGGACGCCCCGGACGGTGATCTGGAACTTCGGCTTCTCGAAGAGCTTGAACGTCGTCTTCGCGCTCGCGACGTCCGCGGGCTCCGAGTCGCCGCTCACGATGCAGACGGGCGGTCGCTTGTCTCCCGGCAAATTCACGGGAGCCGCGGGAGCGAGCGCGAGGCAGTAGGCGAACCGCTTCTCGGTCGTCGCGGCGACGATCGCGGCCCACCCGCCGCGCGAGTGGCCGCACGCGACGTACTTCTTCGCGTCGATCTTCCCCTTGAGCGCCGAGCCGGAGTCGGCGTTGTGCTTCTCGAACCAGTCCAGGATCTCGGGGAACTCCTTCCCGCGCTCGTCGGCGGTGTTGCCGTTGAAGGCGACGATCGCGACGACGAAGCCCCACGTCGCGAAGCGCTGCGCGAAGACCTCGTAGCCGTAGGGCGTGTCCGCGGGCCCTCCCGGCGACAGGACCATGGCGGGGAACGGCCCCTTCTCCTCGGACGGATAGAAGACGAGCGCCGTCGCGCCGATCCCGGACTTCCGCTTGATCTCGTTCGTGAAGCTCAGGACCTTGAACGGCCCGTCCTGCGACGGATCGCTCGGTCAGTGAGCGGCGTCCACGAAGGCGCGCGCCTTCGCGCACTCCTCGCAGGGCTTCCCCGCCTTCTCGCACTTCTCTCCGCAGAAGATCCGGCCGACGACGAGGACCTTCGCGGCGCACACGCGACATCCGCCCGCCGCCTTGAGCGCCTTGTCGCACGCGGGGCACGTGCCGGTCTTGCTCTTCTCGCACGCCTTGCACGCGAGCTTCTCCGCGAGCTTCCCGTGGACGTCCTGGCACCTCTCGCAGGGCTTCGGCGCGGCCTTGCAGAAGTCGCAGCGCAGGTCGAGGGCGACCTTGCTCGCCGCCTCGCAGAGACCGCACTTCTTCGCGTCGTCGGCGCGGACGAGGAAGGCGGTGGAGACGAGGAAGGCGAGCACGAGAACGACGGCGGCCGGCGCGAGCTTTCGCGTGAGCATGGCTGCTTCTCCCGGGACGCTCATTCTACGGGAGAGATCGTCGCCGGAGTCGCGCGCCCGGGCTATGCTCCGGGCGGGAGAGGACGGATGCCCGAGGAGACGCGACCCTCGCCGAACGATCTCCCGACGACGGCGCTCCCGTCGGCTCGATGGGCGGGAGGTCGCCCCCCGGCGAGGCACGTTCCCCCGGCGTCCCTGGGCCGGATCGGCCGCTACGACGTGCTGGGAGAGCTGGGCCGCGGCGGCATGGGAGTCGTCTACCGCGCGGCCGACCCGGCGCTCCGGCGGCTCGTGGCGATCAAGCTCCTGCTCGATCCCTCGCGCGCGGGACCGGCGGAGATCGCGCGCTTCGGGCGAGAGGCCGAGGCGTGCGCGCGCTTGCGCCACCCTGGGATCGTCTCGGTCTTCGAGACGGGCGCTCACGAGGGGCGTCCTTACCTCGTCATGGAGCTCGTCTCGGGAGAGAGCCTCGAGGCGCTTCTGGGCCGAGGGCCGCTTCCTCCGAGGAAGATCGCGGAGATCGTGCGAGGCGTCGCGCTCGCGCTCGAGCACGCTCACTCGCAGGGAGTCGTCCACCGGGACGTGAAGCCCGAGAACGTGATCGTCGATGCGCAGGGCGCGCCTCACTTGATGGACTTCGGGCTCGCCCGCGACGAGAACGCGAGCGCGCGGCTCACGGCGACGGGAGCCGTGCTCGGGACGCCGGCTTACATGGCCCCCGAGCAGGCCTCGGGAGAGCCGGGCGAGCAGGGGCCTCACACGGACGTCTACGCCCTCGGCGGGGTCCTCTACCGGGCGCTCGCGGGCAGGCCGCCTTTCCAGGCTCCCTCGCCTCAGGCTCTCCTCTATCAGGTCATGTTCAAGGAGCCCGTCCCTCCGAGGAAGATCGAGCCGGGGGTCCCGCCCGACCTCGAGACGATCGCGCTCCGCTGTCTCTCCAAGGAGAAGGAGAGGCGCCTCTCCTCGGCGCGCGAGGTCGCGGACGAGCTCGGGAGATACCTCGATGGCGTCCCGATCCTCGCCCGGCCGATCGGCGCCCTCGAGCGAGCGCGCGTGTGGCTGCGCCGCAACCGGAAGCTCGTGCGCGTCCTCCTCGCTCTGGCCTTGATCTCGGGCGCGCTCGTCGCCTTCCTCTCGTGGAAGATCCTCGAGCTCCGCGAGAGCGAGGCGGAGAAGGAGACCCGCCTTCGCGCGCGCGAGGAGCAGGACAGGAAGCGCGCCGAGGACGCGCGCCGCCGCTCCGAGGCGAAGAAGCTCGTCGACGAGGGCGCCGCGAAGGCCAACGCGCACGACCTCAAGGGCGCGATCGCCTCCTTCACGCGGGCGATCGAGCTCGACCCGCGGAGCGGGGTCGCCTGGCTGGAGCGTGGAGTCGTGCGTTCGCGCGGAGGCGACTACGATGGCGGGATCGCCGACGCGACGCGTGCCCTCGAGATCGGCGGCGGCAACGCCCGGGCGCTCCTTGCCCGCGGCGAGGCTTACCTGCAGAAGGGCGATCTCGCGCAGGCGATCTCCGACCTCTCGCGGTCGATCGCGGAGGAGCCGACGAACGCGACGGCGTGGGGGAACCGCGGCCTCGCGCGCAAGAAGTTCGGCGACCTCAAAGGGGCGCTCGAGGACATGACGCGGGCGGTCGAGCTCGACCCGAAGAAGGTCGTCCTCTGGCGAAACCGCGGCATCGCGAGGCAAGCGAACCACGACGGCGATGGCGCGGTCGAGGACTTCACGCGCGCGATCGAGGTCGACCCCGGAGCGAAGGACTGCTGGACGGCGCGCGCGAACGCTCGCTGGGACCTCGGCGACCGCCAGGGAGCGCTCGACGACTTCGCGCGCGCGCTCGCGCTGGACCCGCGAGACACGGTCACGCTCGCGAACCGCGCGAACCTGAGGGGCGCCCTCCAGGACTGGAGCGGAGCGATCGCCGACTTCACGGCGGCGATCGAGCTCGACTCCAAGCAGAGCATGTTCTGGGCGGACCGCGGCCACGCCAGGCTCGAGAAGGGCGAGATCGACGGAGCGATCGCGGACCTCTCGCACGCGATCGACCTGGACCCGACGCTCGGCCGCGCGTGGCTCGTCCGCGGCTCGGCGCGCGAGCAGAAGGGCGATCTCCAGGGCGCGGCCGACGACTTCGAGAGGGTCCTCCAGCTCGTCCCGGACTACCCGCAGGCCGCCGAGGTGAGGAAGGCGATCGAGGACCACAGGCGCCAGCGTTGAGCGCCTCCGGTCGGGCGCTACCGTGCTCGCGCCCTCGCGCATCCGCTATGCTCGTCTCCGAGCACCATGCCCGAGGCGACGCGGCCCTCTCCCGAAGACTTCCCGCCGACCCCGATCCCTCGAGGCGCCGCGCAGCATCTCTCCGGGGCGTCCCTCGGACGGATCGGCCGCTACGAGGTCCAGGGAGAGCTCGGCCGCGGCGGCATGGGAGTCGTCTACCGCGCGGCCGACCCGGCGCTCCGGCGGCTCGTGGCGATCAAGCTCCTGCTCG
>JACQDU010000383.1 GCA_016200955.1 bacterium | reverse complement strand
GGCGAGCGAGGGCCGGCCTTCTTCTACGCCGACCATCGCGCGACCTGCGCGGTCTGCAGGAGAGACGCGGTCTTCTCCCAGGAAGGCGCGCGGGAGACGCTCGAGGCCGCGCGCGAGGCGCTGGCCTCGGTGCTCGCGAGCGACCGCGGGAAGATCGAGACGGCGGTCACTCTCCTGCCCAGGCCGGAGCTCCACGCGAAGGCCGGCCCTCTCGCGAACAGGTGGCTCAAGGGCCTGACCGAGGTCGAGGAGGAGGGCGCGCAGGACGGGAAGCGCGGCGCTCGCCGCTACAGGATCTTCGTCCTCTACGGCCTCCCGCGCGCGGGCTTGCTGGGAGTCCTCTGCCACGAGCTCTTCCACGTCTTCCAGTCGGAGAAGAACCCGAAGACGCTCGAGGCCGACGCCGCCTTCCGCGAGGGAGCGGCGAATTACGTCCAGGTCTGCGTCCTGAACGCGCGCGGCGAGTCCCTCCGCGCGCGGCTCCTCGAGCGCCAGGGAGACTCCGTCTACGGCGAGGGGCTCCGCCGCTTCGAGAAGCTCGCGGCGGATCGGGGACTGCGACGGGCCATCGAGCTGGGCGCGCGCGAGCAGCGCTTTCCCGACGGTTACTGACGGACCGCGGGAGTGGACGCCGCTCCGCGCTTCCGGTACGCTCGCCGCCTCTCTCGTCCCCGCTCTCCCGCGAGGCCCGACATGGCGAAGATCATCGAGATGTCCCAGCTCTCACCCACCATGACCGAGGGCGTCCTCGCCAAGTGGAGGAAGAACGAGGGCGAGAAGGTCGGCCCCGGCGACGCGCTCGCGGAGGTCGAGACGGACAAGGCCAACATGGACCTCGAGGCGTTCGATCGAGGCGTCCTCCTCGCTCGCCTCGTCCCCGAGGGAGCGGCCGTGAAGGTCGGCGCTCCGATCGCGATCGTGGGCGAGCCCGGCGAGGACGTGAGCGCTCTGGTCGCGGAGGCGAAGGGCTCGGGAGGCGGCGCGGCGAAGGCTCCCGCGAAGGACGCTCCCAGGAAGGAGGCTCCGGCGAAGGCTTCGAAGGGGGCTCCCGCGGACGAACCCGCCGCGGAGGAGGCTGCCTCCCGGGAAGCGGCGAAGGAGGCCGCGCCGAGGAAAGCTCCCGCGACGAAGACCGAGGCCGCGCCCGCTCGAAGGGACGGCGAGCGCGTCTTCGCGTCGCCGCTCGCGCGAGCGATCGCGAAGGAGCAGGGCCTCGACGTGGGCTCGCTCACGGGCTCGGGCCCACACGGGAGGATCGTGAAGCGAGACGTCGAAGCCGCGGTCCAGGACGGCGGGAAGAGGCCCGCGGGCGGGACGCCCGAGTGGCCCGACTTCCAGGACGTGCCGCTCTCTCCCATGAGGAAGACGATCGCGCGCCGCCTCGTCGAGTCGAAGCAGAAGGTCCCTCACTTCTACTTGACCGTCGAATGCGACGCGGCGCCGATCAAGGCGTTCCGCGCCCAGGCGAACGAAGGCGTCCCGGACGAGGAGAAGATCTCTCTCAACGACGTGATCCTGAAGTGCGTCGCTCGCGCGCTCCGGCTCACGCCCCAGGCGAACGCGTCTTACATCGAGGAAGACGGCCAGGAAGTCTTCCGGCAATGGCGCCGCGTCCACGTCGGGATCGCGGTCGCGCTCGAGGGCGGGCTCATCACGCCGGTCGTCCGCGACGCCGACCTGAAGCGGCTCTCGACGATCGCGGCCGAGACGAAGGACCTGATCGCGCGCGCTCGCGCGAAGAAGCTCAAGCCCGACGAGTACACCGGAGGGACGATCTCCGTCTCGAACCTCGGCATGTACGGCGTGGACGAGTTCTCGGCGATCGTGAACCCGCCCGAGTCCACGATCCTCGCGCTCGGGCAGATCGCGGCGAAGCCCGTGGTCGCCGCGAACGGCGCGATCGTCGTGGGGGAGCGCATGCGCATGACGCTCTCGTGCGACCACCGCGTCGTGGACGGCGCGCTCGGCGCGCAGCTCTTGCAAAGGATCAAGGAGATCATCGAGCACCCCGCGAAGGCGGTGATCTGAGTGGCCGACTCGTTCGACCTGATCGTCCTGGGAGCTGGCCCCGCGGGCTACGTCGCCGCGATCCGTGCCGCCCAGCTCGGCATGAAGACGGCCGTCGTCGAGAGAGAGCGGCCGGGCGGCGTCTGTCTCAACTGGGGCTGCATCCCGACGAAGGCTCTCCTGAGATCCGCCGAGCTCCTCTCTCTCATGAAGCGCGCGAAGGAGTTCGGGATCCTGCTCGAGGGAGAGCCGAGGCCGGACGTGAACGCGATGGTCGCTCGCTCGCGGCAGATCGTCGAGAAGCTCGCGCGCGGCGTCGAGTACCTCCTCAAGAAGAACAAGATCGAGCACGTGAAGGGGACGGCTCGGCTCACGAGAGCGACCTCGCTCGAGGTCTCCGCGAGCGACGGCAAGAAGCGCGCGGTCGAGGGTAAGCGCGTGATCCTCGCGACGGGTGGAAGGCCCCGGCTCCTCCCGGGCCTCGAGCCCGACGGGAAGCGGATCCTCACCTCGAAGGAAGCCATGACGCTCGAGAGCGTCCCGAAGACGGCCGTGGTCATCGGCGGCGGCGCGATCGGCTGCGAGCTCGCCTGCTACTGGGAGGCGCTCGGGACCAAGGTCACGATCGTCGAGCTCCTCCCGCGCCTCTTGCCCGTCGAGGACGAGGAGGTCTCGCGCGAGCTCGAGCGAGCGCTCAAACAGCGCGGCATCGAGGTCCTCACGGAGCACGGCTTCAAGTCCGCGAAGACGAGCAAGAGCGGCGTCGCGGTCGAGCTCACGCAGAAGGACGGCGCGGCCAAGAGCGTCGAGGCCGAGGTCGTCCTCTGTGCGATCGGCGTCCGAGGAAACGTCGAGGACCTGGGCCTCGAGGACCTGAAGGTCGAGGTCGTGAGGTCTTTCGTCAAGGTCGGCCCTCGCTTCGAGACGGCGGCTCCGGGCCTCCACGCGATCGGCGACGTGATCGGGCCGCCTCTCCTCGCGCACAAGGGCTCCGCCGAGGGGATCGCGTGCGTCGAGGCGATCGCGGGGCAGGGCGACGGCACGGTCGATTACTCGAAGATCCCGGCGGGGACGTTCACCTCGCCTCAGGTGGGCTCGATCGGCTTGACCGAGGCCGCGGCGAAGGCTCAGGGCCTCGACTTGAGCGTCGGCCGCTTCCCCTTCCGGGCTCTCGGCCGAGCGATCGCGGTCGGAGAAGACGAGGGCTTCGCGAAGCTCGTCGTCTCGAAGAAGCACGGGGAGATCCTCGGCGCTCACGTGATCGGCCCGAGCGCCGCGGACCTTATCGCCGAGGTCGCGATCGCCATGGGAGCCGAGGCGACCGTGCACGAGCTCCACTCGACCGTCCACGCTCACCCGACTCTCCCGGAGGCTCTCATGGAGGCCGCGGGCGACGCTCTCGGGCGAGCGATCCACATCTGAGCGAGCACCCGCGGTGGAGATTCTCTTCCTGATCCTCTTCTTCGTCGCCTTGGTCCCGGTCGCTCTCCTGCTCCGCCAAGCGCTCGGGCCGGCTTGCGAGGTCGGCACGAGGCGATTCGGAACGCTCGAGGAAGCCGCCACTGCCCTCTCCGCGGCGACGGGTCTCGAGGAGAGAGCGCGCGCCGATCCGCGTCCGCTCGGTGGCCGGCTCGCGGGCATCTCGCTCTCGGGGAACCTTCCTTACGGGCGCTCCGTCAGCGTGACCTTCCACGACAGGCTCTCGGGCAAGGTGCCGATTCCTCACGCGAGGCTCGCCGTCGCCGCCGACGACGCGCCCTTCATCACGGTCACGGAGGAGACGTGGCTCACGAAGTTCGGCGAGTGGCTCGGCGTCTCGAGCCACAACTTCCGCGCCGAGGACCGATCGTTCGACGAGCGCTTCCACGTCGAGACGGGCGACCATCCGCGCGCGCGCTACGCTCTCGCGCATGGCCTCCGCCCTCTCGTCGAGAGAGCGTTCACGCAGTTCCACGTCATGAACCTCTCGCTCGGCGGAGGCGTCCTCGCCGCCGAGGTCCCGGCGAGGAGGCTCGAGGTCGAGGGCTACCGTCCTCTCCTCGAGCTCCTCGTCCGCGCCGCGGAGACGTTCGACCGGAAGCCGATCCACGTCCGCGTGCTCGGAGGCGAGCGGCGCGCTCTCTGCGTCAAGGGAGGGAAGACGCGCTGCTCCTATTGCCACGAGCACGTCGCGGGAGACGAGCCCGACCTCGTCGCGTGCGAGAAGTGCGCGACCGTCCTCCACGGCGACTGCTGGACGGACCTCGGCCGCTGCCCGATCCTCGGATGCACCGGCCGGGCTCCCGAGCGGGCGCGAACGGCCGAGCGCTAAGTCTGGACGACGTTGCCGTCTCTCGCGCTTCGAGCACACCGAGACGTAGGCAAGTCGAGACACCGTGGGCGCCCTTTGCGTCTTCGCGCCTTTGCGCCGTTGCGTTCCCGGTCTACATCGAGAGCGGCGGCTCGCTCGGGCGGATCCCGCCGAGCTTCCCGCCCTTGCCGCCCCCGTCCTCGTAGAGGATCCGGCGAGGAGGGAGCCGCACGGGCCCCGACTGAGCGGGGTCCGCGATCCGCGGCGAGCGGCGGCTCGTCGGGCGAGCCTCGCTCTCGGCGACGACCTTCTTCGGCTTCGGGCGAGCGATCCCTCGGAGGACGGTCTTCATGTCCTTAGCGCGGTTCATCTCGACGATCTCGGAGTCGTATGCGCGGCGGCCCGCCTCGATGCGTTCGGCCAGGTGACGCTCGAGGCTCGCCTGCGACCACTGTGAGGCGTTGGGCGGCCCCGCTCTCACGACGGGCTTGACCTCGTTCTCCCAGCGAGAGACGACGTGGAGGCCGACCCGCGAGGCTGCGACGGCGACCACGAGAGCGCGGGCCGCCGGCATCTTCACCGCCGCGGTCGTCTTCGGCCGCAGGGCGAGCACGGCTTCTCCCACGAGGCCCGCGCCGCCCGTCGGGAGAGAAGCGCGCACGAGCCGCTCGACGGAGTGCTCCTGCTTGAGCGAGCCGGACTCCGTCTCGATCGCGTAGAAGGGCGCCTGGTCGTCGCGCGCGGCCTGGAGCGCCGTGTTGATGCGCTCGTGGAAGCGCCTCACCTGCTGCGCGGCCTCGTGACGCCAGACGAGGTCGGGCGAGGCCTCTCTCAGCCGGGTGAGGACCTGGGTCTGCCCGCGCCGCGAGCCCTCGGCCACGTCCTTGGTCGTCCTCACCTGACGTCCCTCGATGATCCCGAGGAGCTCGTCGAGCACGGCGACTTGCCGCTCCGCGAAGAAGTCGACGAGCCTCGCCGTCTCGATCCCCGAATAGAGCGCCTGGAGCTTGTCGGGCGGCACGGTCGAGTCGCACGCCGCGAGAGCGTCCAGGTAAGCGCCCCTCTCGCGCGGGTCGATCACGAGCTCGCGGTAGCCGGACTTCATGAGGAGGAAGGTCGTCACGAGCCGCTGCAAGCGGCCGTTCGCCTCGTTGAACGGGTGGATCAGGTGGAAGTGGTAAGCGAGCCACCCGATCGCCTCGAGCTGGTGCACGCGCGGCGCGAGCCCCTCGTAGCCCGCGACCAGGTCTCGCATGAGCCCCGGCACCGCCTCGGGCGCCGCGTAGCGGAAGGCTCGCCCGCGCCGCGTCGTCGCTCGGTTCGCCTTCGTCTTCCATTGCCCGGGCGAGTAATCCTTGTCCTTCAGGTCTCGCGTGAGCTCGTTGTGGAGGCCCCTGATCAGGTCGAGCGTGAGCGGCACGTCCGCCCGCGCCTTCGAGCGCGCCTCGGCGAGCGCGTTCCTGTGCCGCTCGAGCGCCAGGAAGTCCTCGATCTTCCTTCCCGCGCTCGTCAGGCCCTTCTCGAGGAACACCTCGGTCTCGTCGTAGGAGAGAGCGTGCTTGTCCTCGACGGCGTTCGACGCGGCGATGAACCGGTACTCGAGCATCCGGTCCATCCGCTGCGCCACTTCCGGCTCCAGCGGTAGCAGCGCCGCCCACTGGATCTTGAGCGCGTCGAGCTCCTGGAGCACTGGGGCCTCTCTGGCGGAAATCCTATCGCCTCGGAGACCGCGCCGCCACGCGCCCCGTCTCCCTCCCCCGAAGGGCGAGGGCTGGGGAGGGGGACGTCGGAGCCTCGGCAAAGGACGTCAGCGGCGGGGCTCTCTCTCGTCGATCACGGTCATGTCGGAGTCGCAGATGAGGAGCGTCATCTTCGGAGGATCCCACGCATACGCCCAGCGCGAGTCGGCGTCGTGCGAGTAGACCTCGAGCGTGACGTCGGTGACTCCCAGGGCCGCGTGAGCCGTGTCGATCTCGAACCCGCCGTCGAAGGCGGTCTCGTCGTGGATCACGAGGCACTCCCTCGACTCGAGCCAGGTCGCCGAAGACGGGTCGCCGAGCACGCGAGTCAGGAACTCCCGCCGCTCGTCGGCGGCCATGCGTCCGAGGACCTTCGTGCCCGGCTTCTCGACGAGGATCAGACCGCCGGCGTTCGTGAGGACGGCGACGTCGCATCGCGCTCGCACGGGCGGGTGGCTGCCGGGAACGAGGTATCGCCTGCCACGACGGACGATCACGGGCGACGCGCAGAAGTGATCCTGCGCCCGGCGCTTGACGATCGCGAGAGAGAACGTGTCGTTCCTTTCCTTGAACCAGTAGCACGAGAGCTCCGGCACTCGTCTCAACGTGAGGAGGCCGAGACGCTCGAGCACGAGGAGAGCTCCTCCCGTGAGAGACGCCGTCGCGGCGAGGACGAGCACGAGGACGACGATCCTCGTGGCCTTGTTGCCGGCTCTCGGCTCCATGGACACAGCTTAAGCACTGGACCCGTCCGGCCGTGCCTGTTATTCCTAGCGCTCCTCCGGGGAGAGAGCGCATGGGCCTGAACGACGTCCGCTGGCAAGGGAAGCGCCACAGGGGCTTCTACGAGGTCTGGTACGTCACGCTCGTCGATCCCGCCTCGGGCGACGCTTACTGGTTCCGCTACACGATCGACGCTCCCGCGGCGGGAAAGGGCGAGAGCGAGCTCGGTCTCTGGGCCTTCTCGACTCCCGCGAAGGACCCGCGCGCCGGGCTCTCGCTCCACGACCGGCTCCCTCTCTCGAAGTTCGCCGACAAGACGACGGAGGAGAAAGGCTTCCGGGTCGAATTCGGGAAAGCCTTCGTCGACCCGGCGCGAGCGACGGGCAAGACAGGCTCGGGCGAGCGCTCGATCGAGTGGGACTTGAAGTGGGAGAAGAACGGCGTCTCGTTCGAGCACGTGCCCATGGTCCTCGAGAAGCTCGGCGTCGCGCAGTCCGCGGCGAGCTCCCAGAACCTCGCGGTCCTGTTCGACGGCACGATCAAGGTCGGCGGGAAGTCCATCAAGGTCTCGAAGTGGCCGGGCGAGCAGTCGCACACCTGGGGCAAGAAGCACGCCGACTCGTGGGCCTGGGCTCACTGCAACGCCTTCGAGGAAGACAAGGACGCCGTCTTCGAGGGAGTCTCGGCCCGCGTGAGGAAGCTCGGCCTCCTCCTCCCGGCGGCGACGCCGCTCTTCCTCAGGCTCGCGGGCACTCCCGAGCCGCGAGAGATCTCCTGGACGAGCGTCTTCACTCTCTGGTCGAACGTCTCCCGCGTGAGCGCCGGGCGGTGGGACTTCGAGGCCGACTCGCCCGAGGTCCTCCTCAAGGGCACCGCGAGCGCGCCGCTCGAGCGAATGATCGCGGTCGAGTATCGCGACCCGGACGGCGAGCCTCTCTGGTGCCACCACGCGACGGGGGGCGACCTCGCGCTCGAGGTCTATCGCCGGACGGGCGCTCGCTGGAGCCTGGACCGGCGCCTCACGAGCAAGGGCACGACCGCCTTCGAGCTCACCTCGCGCGCGCGCGACCCGGAGGTCGGGCGCTACTTCGACCTCTCGCAGGCCATCGCCACCGAGGGCTTCGCGCCTCCTCCCGTCGCCGTCGCCTCCGCGTCGTAGGCTCGCTCGCCGCCGGAGCGCGACGCGGCTTGACGCGATCTCCCCGTGCGGTCAAAGTGGCGCGTCGCCACGAGAGTCCGGGGAGAACCTTGACCTACGATCCCGCGAGAGCTCCGACGAAGCTGCCCCAGTTCGTGCAGCAGGAGGCCTCGCTCTCGCGCGAGCAGTTCACGAAGAACTTCAACGTCCCTCTCCTGATCCAGCTCACCGAGCCCAACGTTCCCGCCCAGAAGGTCTCGTTCGGGACCATGACCTCGAAGAAGGAGGACATGATCTTCGGCGAGTCCGGGCTCTACGTCTTCCCGCTCAAGAAGACCGCGACGAACGCCTTCGCCATGATGGTCACCGTCGGGCGAGCGACCAACAACGACATCGTCTTGCCGTACGACTCGATCTCCAAGTTCCACGCTTACTTCTCGACCGTCCCGGGCGGCGGAGGGTGGATCCTCGTCGACGCGAACTCCATGAACGGGACGTTCCTCGAGGGCCGGCAGCTTGCCGGCGATGCCAAGGAGAAGCTCGACCTCGCGGCGAAGCCGGTGATCGACCTCTCCTTCTCCAAGGTCGTCCAGTGCCGGCTTTACACGCCCGAGGCTTTCTGGGACTTCGCGCGGAACCTCCGCGACGCGCTGAAGCCGCCTCCTCGGAAGACGGATCGACCGACGCACTGACCATCCGTCGAATAGAACGTGAACCACGAAGACACGAAGGCACGAAGTAGGCATCTTCGTGTCCTCGCGCCTTGGTGGTTCGTCTCTTCTCTCCTGTCGTCGTTACTTGGAGTGCTTCGGGTGAGGAGCCATGAACGCGAGCGCGACGAGGCGCGCGGGCCCGGGGTTCTCGAGCGAGTGTTCGACGCCGGCGGGCGCGTGGACGGCGTCTCCGGGAGAGACCGGGGAGACCTCGCCGCCGACCTTGATCCGGCCCTGGCCCTCGAGCACGACGTAGACCTTGTCCGCGCCCTCGTGCGCGTGAGGGGCCTGCGACTGGCCGGGCTCGAGGCCGTAGACGTCGAGGAAGAACCTCTCGGTCTCGAAGAGGTTCGTCTTCGCCATCCTGTCCTTCTTGAACTGCGTGGCGTCCTTGATCTTCTTCGCGCTCACGGGAGCTCAGTTGAAGTTGCGGAGGATCTCGCGGATCGCCTTGCGCGAGTGGACGTCGCGCGGCTCGAGGGCGAAGGCGAGGCGGAACTCGGCGAGGGCCTTCATGAGGAGGCCCTGCTTCCAGTGGACGCGGCCCATGTTCTCGTGCACGTAGTGGTGCCGCTCGAAGCGAGTCGACTCGAGCGCGCGCCGGAGGTAGGTCTCGGCCTCGGCGTCCTCGCCCTTCTCGATCAGGTAAGCGGCGATGTCGCTCCAGGCGTTGCCGAAGGCGGGGTCGAGACGGATCGCCTCGCGGCACTGCTCGATCGCCTCGTCGACCTTCCCCTCGTGAGCGAGCGCCCACGCGAGGAACGTGTGAGCCTCGGCCGTGGGCACGAGCTCGATCGACTCGCGGTAGCAGCGCTCCGCTTCTAGGACGCGGCCCTCGAGCTGGAGGCTGTAGCCGCGCTCGTAGAGCTCCTTCGCGCGCGTTCGCGGCCCCTGGATCCGGGCGCTGGACCGACCGTCCTCGCTCACATCCGCGTCGCTTTCCCGCACCGCCTCGGCGCGCGTCTCTTCCTTTTACTCGTCCGGCATCGAGTCGTGCAAGGAAGCCGGACGGAGCGCGACGGGCCCGCGCGCGTTTCTCTCTTGCGCCCGGGAAGCCGCCTCGTTCTGAGGGGGCGGGGCGACGAGGGTCGCCCCACGCAGCGCATCACGGCACCGGGATCGCCCGATGCCGAGCCTACCGACATCGACGGCGGCGCCGCGGCGTCGAGCGAGCCCGGGCCGACACGCTCCTACGAGAGCGCCGCTCCCGCGAACCAGCGCTCGAGCTCGAGGGGGCCCCACGGCGCCTTCCCCGGCTTCACCGCGAGGCGCGTGCGCTCGAGGACGTAGAGCTCGTGGACGACGATCTCGATCGCGCGGCGCAGGCAGTTCCCGTACGAGAGGAAGAAGTAGGAGCACTTGAAGGAGCGCGGCCGCTGCGGCTCGCGCGAGGAGATGCGCACGATCCGCTCCTCGTGGTCGTAGGCGTGGAAGACGAGCGAGCCGTCGCTCTCGAGCCGGAGGAGCTGGATCTCGGTCGGATGGATGACGTGAGGGAAGGAGGTCGCGGCGAGCGCCTTCCCGCTCACGTTGTGCTCGGCGTGGAGCGCCTGCGGGCCGTGGCTCCGGTGGTCGGAGAAGCGGAACTCGTTCAGGAGGAGCACGGTCGTGCCCGCGACCGCGCCCTCCTGCGACCACGCGACGGGCTCGCTCCCCGAGAGCGTGAACGCGAGGTCGTCGTCCTTGAGCTCGTACTTCGTGCGCTTGGGGTCGGGCAGCGCCGAGCCTCCCTTCTGCGCGTCGAGGTTCCAGAGGCACCCGCGATACGTGAGCGACGCGAGCGCGACGAGCGTCGCGGGGAGCGTGCAGCCCGCCTCTCCCGTCCGCTCGATCTTCTGCTCCCGGAGGAGCGCGGCGGTACCGGGCTTCACGAGGAAGGTCGGCTCCCGGAACGTCGGGAAGTTGACCGAGCCGTCCTCGTCCGCGTGGTAGGCGTCCGAGAGGGCCGACATGAGCTGCCGGTCGTCGAAGGGAGTCGCGACGATCTCGAGCTCGAGGACGTCGCGGAGCAGCCGGAGCGCGTCGTGGTTCGCTCGCGCGAAGCAGGCGACCGTGAGGACGCTCCCGTTGCGGGCGATAGGGAGCACGCCGAAGGCGAGCGCGACGATCGGCGGGACCTGGGCGAGGAGCTCCTTGTCCTTCGTGGCCTGCTCGAGGATCTCGCGCTTCCTCTCATCCTGGCTCACGTCTTCGCTCCCGGAGCCGTCGCGGCGAGGGACGCGAGGAGGTCGTCGCACGTGCGAGCGACCTTCTCGGGGAGGAGGCGCTTCATGCAGCGGAAGTCGATGGGGCACACGGGGAGGTGGCACGGCCAGCAGTCCACCTCCTCGCAGACGATCCTGAGCGCGGGGTGATCCTCTCGCGACGATCATGTCGACGAGCTGACCGAGGTACTCCGGGATCCAGCGCTTCGTCTCCCAGACTCCGCCGGCGTTGAGCGCCCAGACGCGGTCTCCCTCGCGCACTCCTTGCCTCGCGAGGAGAGCTCGCACGCGCTCGCGCGAGGCCTCGCTCACCGGGAGAGAGGGCCGCTTCTTCTCTCCCGTCGTGTCCACGCCGAGCGGGGCGAGAAGACCGAGGTAGTAGTCGATCATCGGGATCGGCCGGAGCCGTCCCTCCTTCTTCACGGGGAGAGAGTCCGTCAAGAGGAGCCGGCGAGCGTCGAGCCGGTAGCCGATCCGCCGCGGGGCTCCCAGCGCGCGCGCGACGAGGGCGGCGGAGAAGCTGTTCGGCAAGACGATCGCGAGGTCGCACGGCCCCGCGAGGCGCCTGACGCGCCTGCCCTCGAGGAGCGGCCACACGGGGCTCGGCGGACGCTCGATCGGGATCGTCCGATCGTAGTGGCCGGCTCCCTCGAGGATCTCGAACAGGCGCTTCTCCCCGTGCGCCACGATCTCCGCGCGCGGGAAGGCGCGACGAAGCGCCGAGAGGAACGGCGTTGCGAGGACCACGTCTCCCACCCAGTTCGGGAGGCGGACGTAGACGCGCCGGGGATCGGGGCTCGCTCCCACCGGAGCACGATTCTAAATGATCCGGGGTGAATGGTCGTCGATCGATTCACTGGTCACTGGTCACCGGTCACTGGTCACTGGTCATTGCTCGGACCCGCCGCCATGACCCATTCATATAGAATCGACCCAGGGAGAGGCATGCCCGACGATCGCGCGCTCGGCGAGCGTCTCGTGGCGGCGGGGCGCATGAGCGCGGACGCCCTCGCGCGGTGCGTGGCGGAGCAAGCAGCGCTCGGCCTTCCTCTCATCTCCGTCCTCCGGAAGCACGGATTCCTGAGAGTAGACGAGCTCTCGCGGGCGCAGGAGCTCCTCGAGACGGCGATCGCTCCCGCGGGGAAGGTCGCGTCCGCGAAGGGCGAGAGCGCCGACTCCCGGGAAGCGGCGGGCGAGCGGATCGGTCGCTACGTCGTTCAGGGAGAGCTCGGCCGAGGAGGCATGGGAGTCGTCTACCGCGCGCTCGACACGGAGCTTCGCCGCCCGGTCGCGTTGAAGATGGTCCTCGACCCCTCCCGCGCCGGAGCGGCGGAGATCGCGCGCTTCCGGCGAGAAGCGGCGGCCTGCGCGCAGCTCAGGCACCCCGGGATCGTCTCGGTCTTCGAGGTCGGAGAGCACGAGAAGCGTCCTTACCTCGTCATGGAGCTCGTCGTGGGCGAGAGCTTCGAGTCGTTGCTCTCGAAGGCCGCGATGCCGCCCAAGAAGGTCGCCGAGATCGTGAGAGGCGTCGCTCTCGCGCTCGAGCACGCTCACGAGAGGGGAGTGATCCACCGGGACGTGAAGCCGCAGAACGTGATCGTCGATCGAGCGGGCGCGCCTCACTTGATGGACTTCGGCCTCGCGAGGTCCCTTGCGGCGACGGCCCAGCTCACGGCCACGGGAGACGTGCTCGGGACGCCGGCTTACATGGCGCCCGAGCAGGCCGAGGGGACACCCGGCGACCATGGGCCATGGACGGACGTCTATGCGCTGGGCGCCGTGCTCTTCCGGGGCCTGACGGGCAGACCGCCCTTCGAGGCGGCTTCCGTCCAGGCGCTCCTCTGGCAAGTCATCTCGAAGGAGCCCGTTTCTCCCCGGAAGATCAACGCCCAGGTTCACCCGGACCTCGAGACGATCGCGCTCCGCTGCCTCGCGAAGGAGAAGGAGCGGCGCCTTCCTTCCGCCAGGTTCGTTGCCGATGAGCTGGGGCGCTATCTCGAGGGCGTGCCGATCCTCTCGCGGCCCATGGGGGGTGTCGAGCGAGCGAGGGTCTGGGTCGGGAGGAACCGGAAGCTCGCGCTCGCGTTCGCCACGGCCGGGCTCGCGGTCGTCCTCGCGGCCGTGGCGGTGCCCTTGTGGCTCTCATCCGACCAGGAGGCACGCCGGCTCAGGAAGATCGAGGAGGACCAGCGCGCCGCCCAGACCCTCGTGAGCGACGCCCGGGCCCACTACGTCGCGCGCGACTTCGCCGCGGCCGTCCGCGACTGCTCCCTCGCGCTCGAGCGCGATCCCTCGAGCAAGGCCGCGCTCCTCTCGCGGGCGTCGACGTACTACGCGATGGAGGAGCTCGACCTCGCGATCTCCGACGCCTCTCGCGTGATCGAGATCGACGGCGATTGTGCCGAGGCCTTGGCCCTCCGGGCCTCGAGCCTCCGCAGGAAGGGGGACCACGCCGGCGCCGTCACCGACTGGAAGCGCGTCGTGGACCTCGACCCTCGGTCGGCCCGGTCTCTCTGGAACCTCGCCAGCGCGAGGTACGCCGTGCGCGACTACGACCGTGCGATCGAGGAGGCTTCCCGCAGCATCGCGCTCCAGCCGTCGGCGGAGCCGTTCGCGATCCGCGCCCTCGCTCGCGCGCAGAAGGGCGACCTCGACGGGGCGGTCGCCGACTGCGACCGTGCGGTCGAGCTCGGGCCCTCCCAGGCCGGCGCGTGGTACTTCTGCGGCGACGTGCGGCTCGTCGCGAAGGACTACGCTCGCGCGATCGACGCTTACACGAAGGCGGTCGCGCTCGATCCCAAGCTCGTCGAGGCCTGGAACAACCGCGGAGCGGCTCGCCAGAAGGTCGGCGACGTGGATGGCGCCCTCTACGACCTCTCCCGGGCCGTCGAGCTCGACCCGCACGCCGCGCACCGCTTCTGCGGTCGCGCGATCGCGTGGGACGCCAAGAAGGACTACGCGCACGCGATCGAGGACTACACCCGGGCGATCGAGCTCGACCCGAAGAGCGCTCTCGCGTGGGACAACCGGGGCCTCGACCGGCTCGAGCAAGGAGACAAGGACAGGGCGCTCGCCGACATCTCCCGCGCGATCGAGCTGGAGCCCGCTCGCAGCCTGTACTGGAGCCATCGCGGCCTCGTGAAGGACAAGAAGCGCGACCTGCGCGGCGCCATCGCGGACTACACGCGCGCGATCGAGCTCGATGCGAAGAACAAGGATGCCTGGGAGCAGCGTGGAGTCGACCGGAGGTTGCTCCGCGACTTCCGGGGCGCCGTCGACGACGCGGCGCACGCCGTCGAGCTGGCCCCGAACGACGCCGCCGCGTGGATCCTCCTCGGCATCGCCCGGCAGGCGGCGGACGACCCCGACGGGGCGATCGCCGCCTACGACCGCGTCGTGGAGCTGAATCCCCGCTTCGCGCTCGCCTTCAACAACCGCGGCGATGCTCGCATGACGAAAGGCGACATCGAGGGAGCGATCGCCGACGCGACGCGCGCGATCGCGATCCAGCCCGACCTCCCGGAGGCCTGGGGGACGCGCGCCGAGGCTCGCGACAAGAAGGGCGACGTCGAGGGCGCCATCGCCGACTTCGAGAAGTTCCTAGAGGTCGCTCCCGGCCACCCGGAGGCGAAGAAGGCGCGAGCGCGGCTCGAGGAGCTTCGTCGCTCGAGGTGAGCGCCGGGCGAGAGCAGGCCCGCGGCTCGCCGGGAGGTCCTCTTCCGAGGATCGATCCCGTGCCGCACCTCGCCTTCCACCGTTCTCGCCTTGAAAACGCCCGCTCTCTCGTGTCCCATGGCTCCCATGCCCGTCTTCGAGGTCTCTCACGGAGTGACGCTCGGCGAGAGAGGGAAGCTCTTCCTGATCGCGGGGCCGTGCGTGATCCAGGACGCGGACCTGTGCGTGAGGATCGCGCGGAGGGCGAAGGAGATCGCGACCTCGCTCGGCGTCTCCTACGTCTTCAAGGCGAGCTTCGACAAGGCGAACCGCTCGAGCGCCGACGCCTTCCGCGGTCCCGGAGTGCGCGAGGGCATACGGGTCCTGGAGCACGTGAAGGAAACGGTCCGCTGCCCCGTCCTCACCGACGTCCACGAGCCCGGCCAGTGCGCGGAGGTCGCGGAGGTCGCCGATATCCTCCAGATCCCGGCCTTCCTCTGCCGCCAGACCGACCTGATCGTCGCGGCCGCGAAGGTCGCGGACGTCGTGAACGTGAAGAAGGGCCAGTTCCTCGCTCCCTGGGACATGAAGCACCCGCTCGAGAAGTGCAGGAAGGCCGGGAACGCGCGCGTGATCTTGACGGAGCGCGGCGCGAGCTTCGGCTACAACAACCTCGTCTCGGACATGCGCTCTCTCCCGATCCTCCGGGCCATGGGAGTGCCCGTCGTCTTCGACGCCACGCACTCGCTCCAGCTCCCCGGAGGAGGAGGCGACCGGACGTCGGGGCAGAGGCAGTACATTCCTCACCTCGCGCGCGCTGCCGTCGCGACGGGAGTCGACGGGATCTTCGCGGAGGTCCACGAGGACCCCAAGACCTCGCCCTCCGACGCCGAGAACATGCTCTCGCTCGACGAGCTCGAGCCCTTGCTTCGGGATCTCGTCGCGATCAAGAAGATCGTGCCCTAGCGTCCGTCGATGAGAGGCCAGATCGCGATCGTGATCCCCGCTCTCGACGAGGAGGAGTCGCTCCCGCGAGTCCTGGGAGAGATCCCGCGAGAGCTCGGCCTGCACGTCGTCGTCGTGGACAACGGCTCCACCGACCGCACGGCCGACATCGCGCGAGAGCTCGGCGCTCACGTCGTGAGCGAGCCTCGCCGCGGCTACGGGCAGGCGTGTCTCTCGGGTCTCGAGCTCTGTCGCAGGCTCGGTCCGCCGCAGGCGGTCGTCTTCCTCGACGCCGACGGCGCCGACGACCCGCGCGAGATCCCCCGGCTCCTAGCTCCCCTCGACAGGAACGAGGCCGACCTCGTGATCGGCTCGCGCGTCCTGGGAGCTCGCGAGCACGGCGCTCTCTTGCCGCACGCTCGCTTCGGGAACGCGCTCGCGACGTTCCTCCTGAGAGTCCTCTACTCGGCCCGCGCCACCGACCTCGGGCCCTTCCGCGCGATCTCGTGGCCAGCGCTCGAGCGAATCGGGATGCGAGACCGCGACTTCGGGTGGACCGTCGAGATGCAAGCTCGCGCGGCGCTGCTCTCCCTGAGGACGGTCGAGGTCCCCGTGAGCTGGCGCCGCCGCTTCGCCGGCTCGTCCAAGATCTCCGGCACCGTGAGAGGCACCTTCCTCGCGGGGACGAAGATCCTCTCGACGATCGTTCGCGTCGGGCTCGAGGGAACGACGGACAACGGGAGCCGCGAGAGGCAAGAATGAAGATGTCTTGCACCGCGGAGACACGGAGACAGGGAGGAGCCCTCTCCGTGTCTCCGTGTCTCCGTGGTGAACCCTCTCTCGAATCGAAGTGAGAGCGCCGTGACCCGCCACGTCTTGCCCGAGCCGTTACGAGAGCGCTGGCTCGAGCCGGAGGAGGGCGGTGGCGAGCTCGATCCGGCGCTCCTCGCGAGCCGCATCGAGCACTGGAAGGAGCGGGAGGCGAGCTTCGTGCGCTCGGCGCCCTTCGACCTCGAAGGTCCGGGCGCTCGCCCGACGCGGGAGGAGCGTGGGCTCTCGCAGGTCTGGTTCCCGATCCGGAGGATCGCGCGCGACGTCCGCTCGATCCTCCGCGCGCGCTTCGGGAGAGCGCTCTCGACGCTCGATCCCTCGTGGGAGAGAGGCGTGCTCGCTCGCGCGCCGACGTGGATCGACGCTCGGCGAGAGCTCGCCTCGCTCTCCCATGAAGCTTTCCCGTCTCGTTTCCTCGAGAGGATCGCTCGCGACCGCGACGCGGCCGAGGCGCTCGTCTTCGAGGCGCGCGATCCGCCTCGCTCCGGCGAGAGCCTGGACCGTTACCGGGAGACGCTCGAGCGGATCGCCGAGCTCGCGCCTTCTCCCTGCGCTCGAGCGTGGGATGCGGGCTGCGGTTCGGGCGAGACGACCTTCGCTCTCGCGTGCGCGCTCGCTCGCGGGCGCGAGAGGGCTCTCGTCCTGGGCACGACGCCCTGTCCCTTCGAGCTCCTCATGGCCGAGAGGCGCGGAAGGCCCCACGACCGCGCCCGCACGCTCGCTCTCAGGGAGCGGCTCTCGCGCGACCTCGATCTCTCGCGGGCTTCCGTGACCTTCACGAGAGGAAGCTTGCTCGTCCCGAGCGACGCGCCGCGCGATCAGGACGTGGTTCTCGTGGCCGGCGTCCTCGGAGGCGTGCTCGCGGCGCGCGAGGAAGTCCGGGCCGCTCTCTCGACCGTCGCGGGAGCGCTCGCTCCTCGCGGGACGGCGTTCGTCGTCGATTCCTTCCGCGACGATCTCTCGCGCCGGGCCGCTTCTCTCGTCGCGGAGGAGGCTTCCCGCGCCGGGCTGCGCGTCGTCTCTCGTGGAGAGCTCGCTCTCGCCTGAACTCGGACGCGACGTCGCGAACGTCGTCGCTCTCGAAGCTCGCGTCGAGGGAGACGTCGCGAGTGTCGTGGCTCTCGAAGCTCGTGTCGAGGGAGACGTCATGAATGACGTCGCTCTCCAGGGTCACGTCGAGCGAGACGTCG
>JACQDU010000098.1 GCA_016200955.1 bacterium | reverse complement strand
GGTGCCGCTTCGAGCCGGCGCGCTCGATGATCCGGGGAACCTCGACCTCTTCTCCCCTGATGACGCGGTCGAGGGCCTTGGCGCAGTCCTCCGCGCACCCGTAACGGAAGCGGCGGTCGGACGCCATCATCCGGTAGATCACGAGCTCGAGGTCGACCGGGATGTCGGGAGCGAGCGTGCGCGGCGGCACGAAGCTCCCCTCGAGCGTCTTCCGCGAGATGGCCTGCGGGCTCGCGCCCGGGAAGGGAGGCGAGCCCGTGATGAGGTGATAGAGCGTCGCTCCGAGCGAGAAGACGTCGCAGCGAGCGTCCACCTGGTGGTCGCCCCACTGCTCGGGCGCCATGTAATGCGGCGTCCCGAGCACCTGCCCGGGGAGGCTCAGCCCGTCGTCGAACTCCACCGACTTCGCGAGCCCGAAGTCGAGGACCTTGACCTCGCCCTCCTGCGTGAGGAGGACGTTCGCCGGCTTGATGTCGCGGTGGATGATCCCGCTCTTGTGCGCCTCCGAGAGGCCGAGCGCGGCGTCGCGCGCGATCCGCGCTCCCTCGAGCGGCGGGAGCGGGCCTGCCCGGAGCGCGATCTCGAGGCCTCTCCCGTCCACGAACTCCATGACGATGTGAGGCTGGCTCGACTCGCCGTCGATCGAGAAGACCGCCACGATGTTCGGGTGAGAGATCTGGTGCATCATCTTCGCCTCGCGCAGGAAGCGAGCGCGCCAGGTCGCGTTCTGCGCCTGCTCGGGCGCGAGGAACTTGACGACGACCTGCTGCGAGTCGCTCTCGCGGCGGGCGAGGTAGACGGAGCCCATGCCTCCTTGCCCGAGCTTCCGCTCGACGACGCACCCCGAGAACTTCGCGCCCAGCGTGGGATCGACGGGCTCGACGCCGACGACGGTCCGGTCGAGGTCGGCCTGGCTCGCGCCGCTCGCCGGGGGCGGCGCGCCGTCCGCCGGCCCGGACGGCTCGTCTTCCTCGGGGGTCATCGAGATGGCTCCGGTCTCGCCCGCGGCCCCTGCTCCCGCCCGCCGCGAGTCGAGGCAACTAAGATAGGAGTTGCCCCGCACTTTTCCAACTCCCGATGGACTACCCCGGCGTCCGCGGCTCCGGTATCCTCCACGCATGGAGCGCGCTCGCCTTCACCTCGCCCTCGTGGAGCCCGTGATCCCGCAGAACACGGGGAACATAGGAAGGATCGCGCTCGCGTTCGGGCTCAGGCTGCACCTCGTCGGGCCGCTCGGGTTCTCGATCGAGGAGAAAGCGTGCCGGCGCGCCGGGCTCGACTACTGGAAGCACGTGGACCTCGCCCGATGGGACGACCTCGCCTCGCTCGAGCGCTCGCTCGAGGGGAGCACGCTCTGGATCTTCTCGGCTCACGGGAAGACGAGCGTCACGGAAGCGCCCTTCCGCGAGGGCGACGTTCTCGTCTTCGGGAACGAGGCGACCGGCCTCCCGCGCGAGCAGGTCCTGGCCGCTGGCGAGCGCTCCGTGAGGATCCCGATCGCCTCTCCTCGCGTGAGGAGCCTGAACCTCGCGAACGCGGTCTCGATTGGCGCCTACGAGGCGCTCAGGAGGCTGGGCCTCCGGGACGTGCCCCCCGATGCCGGCTCCGATGCGGACCAGGACGATGCCGTTCCGATCGATGCGAGGCCGACCCGGGAGGGCACGGAGGCTCCCAGTGCACAGGACCGGAGCGACCGCTCGCACGCGCGCCAGCGACGCGCGGGGTCCAGGGGGAATGCGGGGGGGCATCCCCCCGCAAATGGTGAAAACACGAACCGTCCCCTCGATGCGACGCCGCCCCCCGAGACTGCGGAGGCTCCCAGTGCACAGGATCGGAGCGGCCGCTCGCACGCACGCCAGCGACGCGCGGGGTCCAGGGGGAATGCGGGAGGGCATCCCCCCGCAGATGGTGAAAAAACTGCCTTTTCGGGTGAGCTCGAGAGAGGCCAGCGGTGCGCGCGCTCATCCTAGTGGAGATGCGCGGCATGCCCCCGCGCACGCACGTCCTCAAGGTGGGCGAGACGGTCTGCCTCGGGCGAGGGCGCGAGGCGACGATCCGGGTCGATGACGCGCGCGTCTCCCGGCAGCACGTGAACATCATCCTCACGCCCTTCGGCCTCGAGGTCGAGGACCTCGGGAGCCGGAACGGGACTCTCCTCGACGACAAGCCGCTCCCGCCGCTCGTGCGGACGCCGATCAACGTCGCGGGCTACCTCACTCTCGCCAGGGAGCGTCGGGGCGAGTCTACGTCGCCCGCCACAAGCGCCTCGGCCGCACCGTCGCCGTGAAGGCGCTCAAGCCCCAGTTCCAGCCCGGCTCCCTCGAGCGCGAGCGGTTCCTCCGAGAAGGCAAGCTCGCGGCGAAGGTGAAGTCGCCTTACGTCGTCGAGGTCTTCGACATCCGCGTCCACGAGGACCGGGCTTACATCATCATGGAGCTGATCCAGGGAAGCTCCGCGAAGGACCGGCTCCAGAAGGGCCCCATGACGCTCGCCGAGGCCCTCCGGGTGGGCGAGGACGTCGCGCGCGCCCTCGCGGCCGCCGCGAGCGCCGGGATCGTTCACCGGGACGTGAAGCCCGGGAACATCCTGATCGATGCCGAAGGCCAGGCGAAGCTCGCGGACTTCGGAATCGCGAAGGACCTGGACGAGTCGAAGATCCAGGCCCTCACGACGACGGGCGACGGGCTCGGGACGCTCGCTTACGTCTCGCCCGAGCAAGCGACCGACGCGCGGCAGGTCGACCATCGCACCGACATCTACGGCCTCGGAGCGACGCTCTACCACCTCTGCTGCGGGAGGCCTCCTTTCATGCCGACGTCGGCGAAGGTCCTCCTCGACATCCTCGACCGGCCGCCGCCTCCGCTCTCGGCCTTCGCTCCCGACATCCCGCCCGACATCGCCGCTCTCGTCGCGCGGATGCTGGAGAAGAACCCGGACAACCGCCCGCAGAGCGCGCAGGAGGTCGCCCAGCGCCTGCGCGAGATCCGGCTCAAGCTGGGCTTCCTCCGGTCGGCCGGCTCCGAATCGACGCTCGACGCGCGCTCGACCGACGGGCAGCTCAAGATCCCGTCGGACACGGACCTTCGTTTCGGGGCGTCGCCTCAAGGATGAGACGCCTTTCGCGCGATGGGAGAAAACGGCGGTTCATGATTCTCACCATCTGCGGGGGGATGCCCCCCCGCATTCCCCCTAGACCCCGATCGTTGCTGGAGAGCGTGCGAGCGGCCTCGCCGATCTTGTGCACAGGGAGCCTCCGTGCTCTCGGGGGCGGCCTCCCATCGATGGGAACGCGTTCCTTCGAGTGAACGACGCAGCGGTCGATCCTTGCGCCGTCGCCTCGAAACCGCGAAGGCGGAAGGGCCCGCTGCGCCGCGCGTTCAAGGCGGTCTCGCGCGCGCTGGCGCTGAGAGCCGTGCCGCTCCTCGCGTTCGCGCTCTTCCTCCTCGCGCGCACCTGGCGCGTGAGGATCGTGGGCTACGGAGCCGTCGTCGCTGAACACGAGCAGGGGAGGAACGTCATCTTCGCGTTCGGCCACGGGCGCATGCTGCCCTTCGTCTGGTCGCACAGGGGGCGCGGCGTGAGCGTGCTCATCTCGGAGCACTTCGACGGAGAGCTCATCACGAGGGTCATCGAGTGCTTCAGGCTCCGCGCGGCGAGAGGATCGGCGACGCGAGGCGGCGCTCGCGCGATCCGGGAGCTGGTCCTCTCGGCGAGAGGAGCGGACCTTGCGGTCACGCCCGACGGGCCGCGCGGGCCGTTCCTCTCGGTGAAGCCCGGCTTGCCCTTCCTCGCGGCGAGGACGGGGAGCGCCGTGATCGCGGCTTCCTGGGACGCGGATCGGCGGATCCAGCTGCGCTCGTGGGACCGTTTCCGCGTCCCGCTCCCGGGAGCGAAGGTCGTCGTGATCGCGAAGCCGCCGCGCCGGATCCCCGAGGACGCGAGCGAGGAGCGCCTCGAGGCCGAGCGAGCGGCGATCGAGGCCGATCTGTCGGCGGCCGAGGAGGAGTCGGGAAAGATCGCCCGCCGCTCGCGCCGCGACCTCGCGCGCGACCTCGACATGGCCCGCCCCGCGTCTTCCGACGTGATCGTCCGCTCGAGCGAGGGCCCGTGCGAGCCGACTCTCGTGCGCGGAAGCAGCTCCGTGAAGCGCCGGTGACGCGGGAGAGACGAGAAACGGCGAGAAACCGCCTTTTCCGTGATCCTTTCCGTGTGCCTCGCGTATTTTCTTTCTGGAAGCGAGCATGAGCGAACGAGCCCGGCGCGCGGGCGGCGAGGCGAGGAGTTGATGCGGCGCGGCCTCCTCGCGGCGGCGGCGGCGCTCGCGCTCGCGGCCGTCTTAGCGTCCGTCACGAGAGCTCCGCTGGCGGCGCGCCCCGCGGCCGCGCTCCTCCTCGAGCTCGAGGCGCTCGTGGTCGCTCTCGCGGCTCCTCTCGTCGCGGCGCGCGTGCTCGAAGGAGAGGAGCGAGGCGAGAGTGGCGCGCTCGCGCGCGAGGGCGGGCCGGCGCTCGCCGCCTTCGCGGCCGCCGGGCTCTCGCTCCTCGTCGCGGGAGCGCTCCGGGGAGTGCCGGGCGCGGGAGCGGGTCTCCTCGCGCAGCTCCTCTTGCTGTTCTTCGGCGTCGGCGTCTTCTCTCTCTCGCTCGCCGTCGGCAAGAGAGCGGGCTCGGGCGCGGCGCTCGCGGCGGGGCTCGTCCTCGGGGCCGTCCTCCTGGGCTTCCCTTACCTCGGAGGAGACCTCGTCGCGGCGCTCCCGCACGCGGCCGAGGAAGCTGCGGTCTACTGGATCGTCGCGCTCTGTCCCGCGATCGCGCTCGCGGGGACTTTCGCGGAGACGGACCCCTTCCGCGACGGGATCCTCTACGAGAGGTTCCGTCCCGTGGGCCTGGGCGAGGTCGGCTGCCAGTACGCCTCGCCCGCTCGAGCTCTCCTCGTGCACGCGGCGATCGCCGCGGCCTTCGCCGTGATCGCCGCCCTCGCGCGGAGAAAGCCGGGCCAGCGACACCCTCCCGGCGCAGTCGGCGTGGGGGGCGAGGAAGGGAGCGCTCCTCTTTCGAAAGGGATCGCGCTCGCCGTGCTCCTTCTCCTGCTCCTGAGTCCCGGGACGGCGCGCGCGCAGAACGCGCCGCCTGCCGAGGGCGAGATCGGGCCGCTCGGGACGCGCGTCCGGCTCGGGTATCTCCTCCCGTTCACTGACGGGAGCTTCAAGGTCTCCGCTTACCACGGAGCGTTCGCGAACCGCTTCGACTTCAAGCGCGACGTGGACCTCCAGCCCGAGTTCATCACGCCGACCTTCGAGGCGGAGGTCGGCTGGCAGGGCGCGGGCCGGGTCTGGGTCGAGTACTGGGAGGCGCACCAGAAGGGCGAGGTCATAGCTCCGTTCGAGTCCACGCTCGCTTACAGGAACATCACGATCCCGAGGAGCGACACGGCGCGCGTGAGCTACCAGTTCCGCACGGTCGCGCTCCACGGCTCCCTCGATATCCCGATCCTCGACTGGGTGACGCTCAAGATCACGGGAACGACGCGCTACGCGCACTTCTTCACCGAGCTGCGCGACCGGCGGATCTTCCTCAAGGACGAGAACAACTACGACATCCTGATCCCCGGCCTCGGAGCGGGCTTCGACGCCTTCATCCTCGACAAGATCTACGTCTACGGCTCGCTCGAGTGGCTCGACTTCTCCTTCTTCAACCACGCGCCGATCCACTACCGCGAGGCGCTGCTCGGGGTGAGGCTCGAGCTGCTCGAGTACGCTCACCTCGGCGTCGAGTTCTACGGGCTCGAGATCGGGGTCACGAGCCCGAGGTCCGAGTATCACCAGCGCGTGCTCGGGCCGCGCATCTGGGTGGGGATCCAGTTCTGAGAGATCAGAACAGCGGGAGCTGTCCCGATCGCCCCTTCTCCTGCGTCTCGGGAGCGAGACACCCGGGATCGTCGTTCTTGACCGAGTTCACGCGAGGAGAGACCGCCGTCGCCACGAGAGGCCCGGCGTCCGCGGGCCGCAGGAGCTCGAGAGAGGCCTCCTCGAGCCATGCCCGCGCGCGCTCCTCCGAGAGCATGAGAGGCATGCGGTCGTGCACGGGCGCTATGAGCTCGTTCGCGGCCGCGGTGAGGATCGTGAAGCCGAGCTTCCCCGGCTTCTCCTCCTCGTAGAGACCGGCGAGGAGGAGGAGACCGCCCTTCGAGCGGTGGAACCAGATCGGCTTCCGCGCCTTCGGCTTCCCCGTCCACTCGAAGAAGCCGTCCGCGGGCACGAGGCACCGGCGCTCGCGGAAGGCGGTCTTGAACGCGCCGCGGCCGACGTTCTCCGAGCGGACGTTGATCGCGAGCGGGCCTCCGCCCTTTCTGAGGCCCCACGCGGCCCCCGAGAGGCGGCGCGCGCCCTCGCTCTCGCGCACGATCCAGTGAGCGTCCGTCGGCGCGACGTTGTAGCGCGGCTT